>NZ_JAYGIM010000018.1:0-160098 GCF_034930985.1 Arcicella lustrica | reverse complement strand
GAATATACTTGACCTATTTGGCGACATGTCATTTTCCAATTTCCACAATTAGTATTTAAGGAAATTTTAAACAATCAATATCCAATATTATTTCCGGATTATTGGAGATTGATTCTTTACATGAAGAACTTTTTTTTGGCTGGAGTAATTAACAATCTAGTCGTTCTGAACAACTATAATTTATTAATACTCTTCCTAAAATTTACCCAACCAAATCCTCCAAAAAGTAGGCTAAAAACTATTAATGACAGATAGGTTTGTAAGCTTCCGTTTGTGTGTTGATTCTTGAAAGTTTCCACTTTAAACTTTTCCCAATTTTCGCTATTTACAGGTACTTCACTGAATATTTTTGGGTAGAAATACAGTCTCATTTTTTCATGAAATTTGCTCGTTTCATCCAGAAATTGTAATTGATTGCTCAAGCCCGCTTGTGCAATCTCGTTAAGTTGCATTTGCGTATGAATTGTTGGAATAAAACGTGCTATGTTATTACTTGCATTGTTACGTTCTATCAGTTTTTCTTTGAAAGCGGTAGCCTGAGTATTAGCGTCTGCATCACCAATTTGTTGCATGGCATAATACCACAACCAACTAAATTCTTTATCTGGCAAAGGGAACTTTTTAAACTGAGGATAGCGTGCGTAAAACTTGTTCATTGTCATGGTTTTGTCCATATCCCATTTTTCATGATAGCCTTTTCGTTGCTTTATTGTTGTTGCCAATGCTTCTGGAACTGGATATTTATTCACTAGATAATTATTGAGCGATGCAGGCAAAATAATGATAAGTACAATCCAGATTGATAGTAAAATAACAGCATTTGCATTAGAGTTTTTCTGTAATGATGCTACCCAAAAGCAGACACCAAACCAAAAAAAGATGTACAAAATTGCTAGACCAACAAATGCCCAAAAGGTATTTGTGAGTGGGATATGCAAAAAAGGAATCGCTAAAAATAGTAGGAGCAACAGTACGGAAATTACTGTTACAAATCGGATAAAAAATAGTTGGAAGACATATAAAAACAAGTTTTTACTCTGAATAGTCACAATTCGCCAAGTGCCACTTTCTTTTTCTTCCGAAATAATATTGTAGGTAAAAGCGATAATTATTAATGGAAACAGGAAGATGAGTACAAAACTAAAGTCAATATTTCCCAACAAAAGATTCGTCGGATTATTCAAATCTGCATCATATTTCTGCGCTTCTAGTCCTCTGATGGTAAGGCTTTGAATAGATGAATTGACATCTCGTTGACCAATCGACAAACCATTGATGGGCAATGTTTCGTTAACGAAGGAAAACTTCAAATAATACAATAATAGTCCTATTTCATCTTTGTGATAATTGACATTTCTGGCAATGTATTCTTTTTGATACCTTGCTGTTTCAATAATATTTTGCTGTTGCTTTTCTATAAATTGTTTGCCAACAAAAAGACTGACAATTCCTGCAATAAGTAAAAAGCTTAAACCAATTTTTACGCTATTAGACCGTATAAAATTCTTGAATGCTAAGACTATCATATTAAATTGCTTTTAAGGTTTTAGACAGTATTCTGATAAAAAATAATAATAGCCCTATCCAAAAAATAAAGGCAAAAATGGAAATGATTTCATGGCTAAAAACTGTACTTACTTCTGCTTCTTTATAGGCAAATTCGTGCATTTCTTCCCAATGTTTTTTGTCGATAGTATGAGGTTTTTCACCTACTGCTGGTTTTTTATTACTGATGAATTTTATTTGTAATTCATTCATTTTCTGAGCCATTTCGTAGCGATATTGCTCTGCTTGCTCCTGAAAATTTATGTAAGAAGCAAAATCAGTACTTGCCAATGCCATCGACAAGTTTTTAATCGCCATAAATGGATTCAAAAATGCCATTACCTTCGAAAAACTATTTTGTTTATCGTAGATTTTTAGCAGTTCTTCTAAATGATGATTGTAAATATTGGCACTGATTTTTTCACCTTCTGCCATCACAAAACCGCTGTAATTGAAGGGCAACTTTTGGACAGAATCAACTTTATAAACAGTTAAAAGTGAATCTTTCAAGCTTTTGTAATGTGAGTCATCAGGATTGTGACTATCGCCTTCTTTCAAAATGTCATTTTCTATATCAGCATTGAATTTTGCTTTTGACGGAGCAGTATAAATGTAAGCTCCCAAAGCCTGCGAACCTCTTGGAATGACAATCGTCAACATCAACCAGATCCCAATCAATGAAGTAAGAGCCGTTTTTGAGCTTTTACTAATGGCAGAAATCAAAACAGCGATGACACAAAAAATAACCAAATAGATAAAATAAACCAGTATAATCAAGAGTAAACGGATACTTTCGTCTATTGAAATATTCATATTTTGAAGTAACGACCAAAGTAGAATTGTAGCAATAATAATCGGAATAAAAAGCATCATTACTACGCTAATAATGCCAAGACTTTTGCCGATTATTAATGCTTTCCAGCTTACTCCTTGACTCAATAGTATTTTGAGCGTTCCGTTTTCTCGTTCATAAGCAATACTGCTAAAGCCCAAAAAGAAAATCAGCAAAGGCAGTAAAACCTGTAAAATCATCGCAATGCTGATTTCACCAAACCGCAACATTCCAGTTGAAAAACCAGCTTCTGAGAAGTTGACAGTATTTTGTTTATGAGCTTCTAGAAAAATAGTATTGCCCAAAAAGCTTTCCATTCCAAAATCAAAAACACTCAGTGGAGCTTTTGGACGAAAAGCAAAATGCCCAAAATGTGCCATTCGATGGGGATGTTTGTCGGGATTACTTAGCCAATCTTTTCGGGCTTGTTCTTGGTATTTTGCTCGTATTTCGTTTTGTTTCTGAAAATTTATCCAACCGGAAAAAGCCGCATAAATCAGCAGTAAACCTATAAAAATCGTCAGCATAAATACTGCCTTATTTCTGAAGGCAGTATTTCTAAAATGCTTGGCGATAAGGATTTCTGTATGTGAAAACATATTATTAAAATTTGTACGTCAATGTCATTGTCATATTTCTTGGTGCAGCAGGGAATAAACGCAAGTAATTTTGCGCTCCAAGCCAATAGGTTGTATCAAAAATATTCCCAGCATTCAAGGCTACTTGTACATTGCTGTTGTTTGGAGTGTAATAAAGTGCTGCATCAAAAGTGGTAAAAGCAGGTACTTCAAATGCACGAGTAAACCACGGAATTTTACTGCTTTGATGTTGTACTCCCAGACCAATGCCAAGGTCTTTGAATGAAGAAATACTTTGGAAATTATAGCGAGTCCAGATATTAAAGCTGTTTTTTGGCGTATTTTGCTTTCTTGCTCCAATCAAAGATTCGTCATTGTCTTTCACAATAACGGCATCAATGTAACTGTATGAGGCATTAATTTGCCAATTTGGCATCATATAGCCCGCAATATCCCACTCAATTCCACGGCTTCTTTCAGCTCCACGAGTAACCAATAAATCTGGATTTGTTGCATCGTTGGCATTCATCAAAATATTTTTCTGATTGATTTCGTAGAAGGCAACATTCAATCTTACTCGGTTATTGAACAAATCGGTTTTAATTCCCAACTCTTTCAAATCACTTTTCAGTGGGTCAAATTGGCTACCCGCAGGCAATGAACCCGTTTGTGGCATCAGCGTTACAGTATTAGATTGTGGCTGAAAACCTTCCAGATAATTACCATAAACATTAATGGATTTATTGACAGAATAAGTCAAACCGACTCTAGGTAACAATGCTGTTTTTTCTACCGTCAAAGGATTGTTGGCTTTGTAATTGGTAATATCTTTAAACCATTCGTTTCTTAAACTGAGGAGTAAAGTGAATTTATTCCATTGTAATTGTTCTTGAATATAAATGGCATTGGTTGTGGTTAAAGCTGAAGGCAAAGCAGTACGAACGTTCAATGTATAATCTTCAACATTGCGGATGGTATAAGTTGGATTCGCCAAGTCGAAGTGATTTACGTTAGGTTTGGGCAATACTTTTCCACCAACTGTAATCGTCTGATAATTGGCAGCATTGGCCAATACAAAGGAACTTGCCACAGAACCATCTTTCAACAAATAACCACGAGCCGCATTTTGTCCGCCACCTTTCAATTTTTGCCAACTGTTCAAATCGTAACCAACCAATAATTTATGACTGGCTTTTCCTGTTTTAAAATCAAAATTGAAATAGCTATTTAGGTTATCAATATTCCAATATTGCTGGCGCTGAATGAATTGCATTGCCGCCAAGTTTGTTACAGGCTGATTATTAATATCTACCGCAAAGGCGTTGGTGGTGCGGTGTTCTTGTAAATTTTCTGTCCAAGATTGTTTCATGTAAGAAGTATTAAAACCAATATTTTGGCTAAACTTATGAGCAATATTTCCCATAATAATTACTTCTTTAGATTTGAAAAAATCGTTCGGAGCACCCAAATTCAAGCTTATTGGCGTACTGTTCAAATCCGTTTTACCAGCAGTTGCTCCAAAAATTGGCTGACCTCTGTCCAGATTTCCCGTCATATTACTAAAAATCAATTCAGCATTAATGGCGGTTTTGTTATTAGGAATATAACTGAATGAAGGAGAAACTAAGACCGACTTATTTCCGACCAAATCTCTGAAAGAACGAGCTTCTTGATAAGCTGCATTGACACGATACAACAGAGTTTTAGCATCGTTTAAAGGGCCAGTAAAATCCAACGTTCCTCTGAAAGTACTAAAACTTCCTACGCTCATGCTTACTTCTTTTCTATCAATTGTCAAAGGTTTTTTGGTAACCAAATTGATACTTCCGCCTGGATCAACCGATGAAAATGTAGCACTGGCTGGTCCTTTAATTACTTCTACCCTTTCAATATTTGTCGTAAGTGGTTGTAAGAAATAATACTGACGAGTACGCATTCCGTTGATAATTTGTCCTTCTTCATTCTGACTAATGCCTCTAATAGAATATTGATTATAATAACTTGATGGAATGACGCCACTTGCAATTTTTACTGCATCTGCCAAGTAAAAAGCTTGTCGGTCGGCAATGAGTTCTTTGGTAACTGTTGAAATAGATTGTGGAATGTCTTTATTCAAAGCAGATATTCTGGTAGCCGAAAAAGAGTATTCGCTGTTATAATCTTTGGCAATTCTTCCCAATACTTCAACTGTTTGTAATTCTTTGTTTTCAGGATTTAACTCAATTTTCAAAAAAGCACCATTTGCTTTTACTTGATAGCTTTTGTACCCAACCGAAGAAATTTTAAGTGTTCCTTTTCCTTCAATTTCAAAATTTCCCTCAGCGTCTGTTAAAGTACCTTTGTTGGTATTTATTAATTGGATATTTGCTCCTTTTATTTTTTCTCCAGTCGTGGCGTCGCTTACTTTTCCTTTAGTGGTTTGAGCTTGTAAATAAATAGAGGTTAATACAGATAAGATGGTAAAAAAGTATTTCATAATATTTTGTGTGTTAGGTTTTATACCGTTTGCAAATACAATTGTTCTAATTCGTTGGCTGAAATATCCTTAGCATTAACCACTGAAACCAAATTGCCTTCTTTCATAATTCCGATGCGATGTGCTACTTCTTTGGCTCGGAAAATATCATGCGTTGCCATCAAAATTGCCGTTCCGTTGTTAGAAAGTTCTTTCAAGATTTCTGAGAATTCGTTCGAAGCTTTTGGGTCTAAACCAGAAGTAGGTTCATCCAACAGTAAAGCTTTGGCATTTTTGGCAATGGCGATTGCAATACCCACTTTTTGGCGCATTCCTTTTGAATAACCGCCTAAATTTTGCTGATGAGCAGTCTCTTGAAGCCCCGCTTTACTCAAAAAAGCACTGAGTTCCTTTTTTGAATAGGAAAAGCCTGCCAACGAACTAAAAAATTCAAGGTTTTCGATGCCTGTTAAGTTTGGATAAAGCATTACCGTTTCAGGTATATACGCTAAGTATTGTTTGGTTTCAAGTACATTATCACTTACAGAAATATTATTGATGGAAACTGTTCCTTCACTTGGTTCTATAAAGCCCAAGAACAAATTAATGGTTGTGGTTTTGCCCGCTCCGTTTTGTCCTAACAAGGCGAAAATTTCACCTTCATTAATAGTTAAATTCAAACAGTTGAGTGCTATTTGATTATCATATCTTTTTGTTAAATTTTTAGCTGTTAACATGTCTATTGACTTTTTTATATTTGCAACAATATTGCAAATATAAGATAACTTGTTTTATTTGCAATATTGTTGCAAATAAAATTTATCAAAATATTCCTCATACTGATTTAATTTTATCCAATATTTCAGTCTTTAAATCAGTTTAAGATTAGAGAGATTTTTAGCTATTCTTAGCTCCGTTTCAAGTATAATTTTAGCTCGTTGTAGGAAATTTGCATTAAGTCTGGACATTTTAAAAATTGCATGCAGATAATAGACTTATGTCATTTTAATGTGATTCTTTTTCTATTTCAATTTTTTAATAAAAAGAAACTCACTACTTTTACGATAATTTATAATCAGTCTAAATAAATGACCTTGATTTTACTAATTAGATGCCAAGTAGTCTAAGTCATTTTAATTATCATTAAACAAGTATTTCAAAATATTATCATGAAAAAACTAATCATTGCATTATTTACAGTTGTTTCATTCACAGCGAAATCGCAACAAAATGTACTGTTGGATCAGTCATTTTGGAAAAACCAACCTAGCGTAAGTGCGATTAAGGCTGAAGTAGAGAAAGGTAATAATCCATCGCAACTCAATGCTATGTCTTTTGACCCAGTAGTGATGGCTATTAATGCACAAGCACCTAATGAGTCTATTAAATTTTTATTATCTCAGGCTGGAAATACAACCGATAAATTAACTCACGATGGTCGTACTTACTTACACTGGGCTGCTAGTAAAGGCAATGTGGAAATTATGGAGTTTTTAGTTGCTAAAGGTGCAAAAGCGAATGTAGAAGATAGCCACGGGTTTACGCCCTTAAACTTTGCTGCTACAGGCGGACAAACGAATACTCAAGTGTATGATATTTGCTTACGTAGTGGTGCTAATTTGAAAAAAGACCTTAACCATGATGGAGCCAATGCACTTTTATTGGCTGTGGCAAATGACAAAGACCTTGTATTAACCAATTATTTTGTATCGAAAGGACTTGATTTAAAAAGTACTGATGCAGAAGGAAACAACGCATTTGCTTATGTAGCCAGAAGTGGGAATATCGTTGCCTTAAAAACATTGTTAGAAAAAGGAGTAAGTGCTACTGACCAAGCCTTTGTTTTGGCTGCACAAGGTAGTCGTAGAGGTGCAAATACGATTGAAGTATATCAATTTCTTGAAAGTTTGAAATTAAAACCAACGGCTATCAGCAAAAGTGGAGAAAATGCACTTCATTTTATCGTGCGTAAACCTAAGCAAAATGATATTATTGCTTATTTCTTAGCAAAGGGTGTTGATGTGAACAAAGCTGATAATGATGGAAATACAGTATTGATGAATGCGGCTTCGTCAAGTCGTGATACAAGTGCTTTGGGCTTGTTGCTTCCTCATGTAAAAAATATCAATCAAGGTAATTTAAAAGGCGTAACGGCTTTAGCGATGGCAGTTCGTAGTAATTCACCAGAAATTGTGCAGTATTTGCTAAACAAAGGTGCTTCGGTAAATGTAACTGATAATAATGGCGATAACCTTGCCGCATATCTTGTTCAGTCGTACAGTAGCGGAGAAGGTCGCCAAGCATTTAATGGTCCAAAACCAGAAGACTTCGATACGAAATTAAAAGTACTTCAAGAAAAAGGTTTTAATGCGAAGACTCCACAAAAAAATGGCAACACATTGTTTCATTTAGCGATTGCTAAAAGTGATTTATCTTTGTTAAAGCGTATTCAGGCAATGGGAGTGGATGTAAATGCTAAAAATAGCGAAGGACTTACCGCTTTGCACAGAGCTGCGATGATTGCCAAAGATGATGCCATCTTAAAATATCTTTTATCAATTGGTGCTCAGAAAGAATCTGTTACCAATTTCAAAGAAACAGCTTTTGATTTAGCAAGCGAAAACGAAACATTAGCTAAAAGTAAAGTATCTATCAATTTTTTAAAATAAAATTAGCGAATGAGTGAGTTAGTGAATTGTGAATTAGTGGTTTATCGTAAATAATTGATAATTAATTATTTGAAATGCTAATCACCAATCACTAACTCACAACTCACTCATTCACAATTCACACATTCACTCAATAAATTATGCGTAATTTCTGTAAAATTGGCTTTTTTGTTATTCTATTAAGCCTTGTTCAATCTTTTACTTCATCAGCACAAACAGCTACTACTAAGTACAAATGTATGATTCAAATGACTAACTACATGGGCGAAGGAGCATACATCGTTGTATCTGTTGTAGATGCAAAAGGTGCTTATGACAAAACCTTGTATGTATTAGGTGCCGATAAAAAATGGTATAAAAGTTTAAAAGAATGGCATAAAGCTTATTCTAAAAAACCAAGTAATATTAGTGCCATCACAGGAGCTTCTGCTGCTGGTGGCGATAGAAGTGTTATCGTTTTCGAAATTGAAAATTCAAAGCTTAATGCAAACTATAAATTGCGTTTTGAAAGTGCAGTAGAAGATAAACCATACTACGTTAAAGACCTTGAAGTACCTTTGACTACGGAAGGACTTTCTGCTAAAAGCGAAGGTACAGGTTATATCCGCTATGTACGTTTTAGTGCTAACTAACACATCATCTATCTATGACAATTTCAATCTGGAGATACAGCCACTTAATACTGGCTGTATCTTCTTTTTTATTCCTTACACTGGCTTCGATAACGGGTGTTATCCTTGCTTTTGAACCAATCGTCAACAACGTAAATGCTTATCAGGTAGATAATTTTAAAAACATTAATCTATCTCAGACACTTCCACAACTCAGGAAAAAATATCCAGATATTAGTGAATTAAGTGTTAATGCCAATCATTCAGTTTTGATAAAAGCGAGTGATATAGACGGCAAAAATGCTTCTTTTTATGTCAATCCACTTGATGGAAAAGTATTGGGTGTGCCTTCTCCGAAAAATGAGTTTTTTCAATGGACAACCGATTTACACCGCTCTCTTTTCATCCACGAAACGGGTCGTTTTTTTATTGGTTTAACGGCTTTTTTATTACTTCTGATTACCATTTCTGGAACGATACTTATCATTCAGCGACAAAGAGGCGTAAAACGTTTTTTTACCAAAATCGTCAAAGAGAATTTTGCGCAATATTACCATGTGGTTTTAGGACGTTTGTCATTAATTCCCATCTTCGTGATTGCTCTGACGGGAACGTATCTTTCTTTGGTCAGATTTGAGCTTATCAAAAGTGAAAAAGTATCCTTACAAGTAGATTTTGATGCCATAAAATCTTCGCCAGTACAAAAACCAGAAGACTTTACGATTTTTAAAAACACCAAACTATCAGAAGTAGAAAGCATAGAATTTCCTTTTTCAGAAGATGTTGAGGATTATTATACTTTTAAACTGAAAGATAGAGAACTTGCCGTCAACCAAATTACAGGAGAAATTCTTGCTGAAAAACAATATCCAACGGCTCAGTTATTGACCAATCTTAGCCTCGACCTGCATACAGGTAGAGTTAATTCACTTTGGGCAATTATTTTGGCAATTGCTTCTTGCAATATTCTGTTTTTCATCTATTCTGGCTTTGCGATTACTTTTAAAAGAAGAGCAAAAGGCATCAAAAACAAGTACAGTGCCGAAGAAAGTAAGTTTGTGATTTTGGTGGGTTCTGAAAACGGAAGTACTTTACAGTTTGCTTCGTCGGTTCATGAGCAGTTGATTCAAAGCGGCGAAAAATCATTTTTGGCTGAAATGAATCAATATCAAGTTTATCCAAAAGCTGAATATTTGTTGGTGATGACCGCCACTTATGGCTTAGGCGATGCTCCGACCAATGCCCAAAAGTTTGCGTCATTGCTCGCAAAATATCCACAACCGAATCCTATTCGTTTTTCAGTTTTGGGCTTTGGTTCGCATGCTTATCCAGATTTTTGTCAGTTTGCTTTTGAAGTAAATCAATTATTGAATCAGCAAAATTGGGCAAAACCTTTGGTGGGAATTCATACTGTTGCCGACAAATTGCCCGACGATTTTGGTTTATGGGCTGAGGCTTGGACACAGCAAACGAATTTGTCAATTTCCTTGAAAATTGAGCGTCCTAAAGTAGAAGAACTGAGTACTTTAAAAGTGCTTCAACATACAAAAGATACTTTTTCGGAAAATACTTTTATGCTTCGCCTCGCTCCACAAGAAAAAGTAAAAGTTACTTCTGGTGATTTATTGGCGATTTATCCAGCCAACGACCACCGAGAAAGATTGTATTCGATTGGATTGATAGACAAAGAAATTCAATTGAGCGTTAAACTTCACGCAAACGGTTTAGGCTCAAATTACTTATACAATTTGAATGCTGAGGAAACGATTTCTGCCAAAATCGTCAGAAATAAAGCTTTTCATTTTCCTAAAAAAGCGAGTTCTGTGATGATGATTTGTAACGGAACAGGTATTGCTCCTTTTCTGGGCATGATTAGTCAAAATAAAAAGCAGATTCCTTCACAGCTTTATTGCGGTTTCCGTACTCATACTTCTTTAGAAATTTACCAAGCATCACTCAAAGCATTTCAAGAAAATCAGCAATTACAAGGCTTAAATATTGCTTTATCGAGAGAAGGAACGAAACAATATGTAGGCGATTTAGTGAAAAGAGATGCTGAACAATTTGCCGAAGTGTTACAGAACAAAGGCGTAATTATGATTTGTGGCTCGCTTGCCATGCAAAAAGATGTGGTAGAAGTACTGGATAATATTTGCCAAGAAAAAATCGGAAAAAGTGTAAGCTACTTCCAATCGCATGGACAGATTTTGATGGACTGTTATTAATTGTGAATGAGTGATTATCATAAATACTCGTGGCATGACTTCCTGATTGCCGTTGCCCGTGTCACCACGGGCAACAATGCCCAGATATTGCTAAATTGCGGTTTTCTTTATATTTATACGGAAAATTGCGTGAAAAAGATAGGCAAACCTATCTCCGAGATAGAAAATTCTATCTTTTTCACGCAAAAAACCGCAAAAAAGACCCGACAACCTATCATTTTGATGGCTCGTCCTATCAAAATGATAGGCTCTCCCATCTCCGAGATGGATTGATGATTCTTTTAGATAGATTGGCCTCTCCTAAATACTCATGGTATGACTTCCATTTAATTTAGATAATCAACAAATCTCTGCCAGTCATGCCATGAGTTGCATCTTCAAAAGAAGTAAAAAAATACGTTTGATAAATTTTTGGGAGAACGCTTGGAGCAAAACGTTAATGTTTGTTTTTAATTTGATATTTTAGTGAATTGGAAAAGCATTATTCTAACAATACAAAAAGTACTACAAAGCTTTCGCATATTAGCGAATTAGGCGTCAGCTAAAAAAGAGACAGGGCTAATCTAATCATTAAAGTTTTGATAGAATTAATTATAAAATTTGTAATTTCGACCTAATAATGGCAGACAAGGCATATATAACACCAAATGTTCTAAAATGGGCAAGAGAATCAGCAAGAATGACTGAGGAAAATGCTGCTACCAAAGTTTCTGTAACTATTGAAAAGTTAAAGGAATGGGAAACAGGCACTAGCCAACCAACTATTCGACAAGCACAAACATTAGCTAAATCATACAAAAGACCTTTTGCTTTATTTTTTTTGCCAGACATTCCTCGTGACTTTCAGCCATTACAAGACTTTAGAAAATCTGGTTCAAAAACACTGACAACTTCTTCAATTTTTATAATTAGAGAAATACAACAAAAACAGTCATGGATTAGTGATGTGTATTCAGAAAATCAAGAAGATAAGCTTCCTTTTGTAGGGAGATTTAACATAAATGACAAACCTCAAAAAGTAGCAAATGATATACTTACAACATTAAATATTAATCCATCATTTTACAAATCTGACAACCCAATAAAAGAATGGATTGATGCAGCAGAAACTAAAGGAATATTTATTTCACGGACAAGCTTTATTCATTCTCGACTGAAACTAGATTCTGAAGAACTACAAGGTTTTGCAATTGCAGATTATTATGCCCCATTTATATTTGTAAATTCAGAAGATTGGAATGCACCACAACTTTTCACATTAGTTCATGAACTAGCGCATATTTGGATTGCAGCAACAGGAATATCAAATGAGGTTGAACCTGAACAAAAACAAAAGGACAAATTTCATCCTGTTGAATTATTTTGCAACGAAGTAGCTGCAAACGCTCTTATGCCTAAAGAAATCGTTTTGAGTTTTGATGCGTCTTTGTTTCAATCTTCAAAAGACCTTTTTAAAATAGCCAAAAAATTTGGCGTTAGTTCATTCGCATTATTAGTTAGAGCATTAAATCTTAATATTATTTCAGTTCCTACTTATAAGAAACTTAAGAAACAAGCAGACATTGATTTTGCTGAATATTTAAGAAGAGAAGCTGAAAAGAAAGCAAAGCAAAAGCAGAAGGAAAAATCAGGTGGTCCCAATTATTTTTTACTTCAACTTAACAGAAATAGTAGATTATTTACTCAAACTGTTTTAGATGCATTTAGAGGGGGTTATATAGAACCAACTTTGGCAAGTAATCTTTTAAATGTTCAAGTAAATAAGTTTCAAAAATTAGAATCTCAATTAATTAGATAAACACAATGGCAAATAAATACTGTTTAGATGCCAATGTGCTAATTCAGGCATGGCAAAAATATTATAACCCAAAATTTTGTCCAGATTATTGGGATGTATTAATTAATCTTGGTAGACAAGATAAGATTTTCATTCCTGAATATGTTTATGATGAAATAGTAAGAACTGAAGACGACCTTTCTATATGGTTAAAAAGTAGCCAAATTCCAATCAAGAAAGTTAGTGAACAAGTTGCAAATTGTTTGAAAAACATCTACTCATCAAATCCTAATCATGTTAACTTGGTTGACAACACTAAGGGACGTTCTTTGGCTGACCCTTGGGTAATTGCACACTCTATACATGAAAATGCTACTGTAGTAACAAAAGAAGAAAAGGTGACAGCTTTAAATTCTAATAAGATAAAAATTCCAAATGTCTGTGACAATATGGGGGTACGTTGGATAAATGATTTTCAGTTCATTGACGAACTAGACATTAAATTCAAATGTACTTTAACAAAATAATGATTGGACAAGAAAGCGGAACCTTAGCTACTCCAAGTCTTTTTCTCCTACCAATACAAATATTAATCAAAGCGTCGCTTGTACCTATATTAAGTATTTCTTTTGAAACTGGAATATTTAAAAAGTCCAAGCCACAGGCTTGAACCAGTAAATGCCATACATCCAATAACAACCTCACTCCTACTTCACATGATACTTTGAAACATCAATATTGGGTGTCGAGAAGATTGTACCGTTATCTGAAATCAAAATAGCTTGATAGTCTGGATATTTTTTGAGGAGTTTTAAGCCTGCCTTTTTGCCCAAAACCATGATAGAAGTACTAAAACCATTGGCAACTTCGGCACTTGGACCTAATACGGTTACGCTGCAAAGTCCTGTGGCGGGATAGCCCGTTACGGGGTTGATGATATGAGCATATCGCTTGCCATTGAAAACCACAAATTTCTCATAACTGCCAGACGTTACCACCGCACTTTGCACTAATGGAATGATGGCAAAAAGAGTATCTTTTTTCATCGGATTCGTAATGCCGACCGACCACGCATTGCCGTTTGGGTTTTTCCCCCAAGTACTCATATCCCCCGAACCATTTACGATACCCGCCTTAATGCCTTTTGCCAACATCATATCTCTGCATCTGTCTGTTGCATAGCCTTCGCCCAATGCTCCAAAGCCAATTTTCATGCCTTTACGTTTTAAGAAAATGGTAGAATTTTCCTTGTTCAATTCAATGTTTTCGTAACCCACTTTTTCCACCGATTTTTTAATGGCTTCGGGGCTTGGCATCTGTTTCATTGAGCCATCAAATTTCCAGATTCTATCCATTGCCGCAAAACTAATGTCAAAAGCACCGCCTGTTATTTTAGATAAATTGATGGCTCTTTCGGTCAGGGCAAATACTTCTGCATCTACTCTTACGGGTTTTATACCCGCATTTCTGTTTACTTCCGATACTTGCGTATCGCTTTTCCAGTCGGAAATAAGGTTTTCAATTCTTGTAACTTCAGCAATGACACTATCAATATTATTTTCTGCCGACAAAGCATCATTGGCAACAATACTAATATCAAAACGGCTTCCCATCAATTTAACAGCTCTTTTACGAAGTACTTGAGCAGAAGTGTTGAAGCCAGCGACAAGGAAAAATAGAATGAGTATTTTTTTCATTGTAGGGAAAAAAGCATTGAGTATTTTTTTCAGAAATGGACAGTACAAAAACGTCGTAATCATTTAGAGGGATTTTAAATTAATCGCCAAATTTACTCATCAATCTTCAATAAAAGTATATATCATTACTTTTGAAATATTAGATTCTCTTAAAAGCTAATCACTTCAATCGCTTTTGCTTATTAAGCATTACAATTCTTGTTGTTTCATTGGTACTTTTGTACAAATTCAAACAACAGACGATATAATGAACATTCAAGATAATATATCCCGTAAAGACTTTCTTAAAAACGCTACTTTTGCGATGGGAGGATTGGCTGTTTCAAAAGGATTTTCACCTGAAAACCTCCCTTCAGAAAACGTTTTTCCTTCAACAAAAGATAAATTAAGTTTAAAAAATGTCCGTTTAGAAACAGGTTTTGACTACGAAGAAGGCGAAGTAATCGCTACAAAAACCGCTTTATTTTTGGTAGAAATTGAAAATGGCAAAATCACGAATATTGCTCCTAATCAACCCAATGCCAAAGCGATTGATGCCAAAGGGCATTTGATGCTTCCTTCGTTTAGAGATATGCACATCCATTTGGATAAAACTTTTTATGGAGATAAATGGCAGGCTATTCGCAAAAGAACGAATGGCGTAAAAGGAATGATTGCCTTAGAACAGAAAATCTTGCCAGAGCTTTTAAAAACTTCTACTTACAAAGCCGAAAAATTAATCGAACTTTTACAATCCAAAGGAACAGGTTTTGCCCGAAGCCATGTAAATATTGAACCTACTTCAAAATTACAATCGCTTAAAAACTTACAAAAAGCCCTTGAAAACAAGAAAAATAGCTTTGGGGCGGAATTGGTTGCCTTTCCACAACACGGTGTATTTTACACAGATTCTGTTCCTTACTTGAAAGATGCGGCACAAATGGACATTGATTTTATTGGTGGCGTTGACCCATTTACGATTGATGGAGCGATTGAAAAAACGATTGATTTTACTGTACAACTTGCTTTAGACAACAACAAAGGGATTGATATTCACTTGCATGAATCTGGAGAATCGGGCTTAAAAACGGTGGAATATTTAATCGAAAAAGTCAATGAAAATCCAGTGCTGAAAGGAAAAACCTTTGTAAGTCATTGTTTTGTGTTGGGAAAATTAGAGAAAACCAAACAAGAAGAAATAGCTGGAAAATTGGGTGCATCGCAGGTTGGTATTGCTTCGACAATTCCCATAGGTTCCTTAATCATGCCGATTCCTACTTTGTACAAATACAATGTAAAGGTAGTTACAGGAAACGATAGTATTATAGACCATTGGAATACTTACGGTACGGGTAGTGTTTTGCAAAAAGCCAATTTGATGGCTATAATACTGAATTTTTATTATCAAGAAGTCTCAAAATTGCCACAGGCGACATACTTCCCCTTGATGACAAAGGCAATCAACAATGGCCAAAAATTGGAGATAAAGCCAATATCGCATTTTTAGATGCCAGTTGTTCTGCGGAAGCTGTCGCTAGAGTATCGCCAGTTACTTCGTTGTTGCATGATGGGAAAATTGTATTTTAAAAACAAGAATCATCACGAATTGTAAAACCCTAAAAAGCGGTCGAAAAACTAATTTCGACCGCTTTTTAGGATTATTAGACAATGAAGTAATCAGATTATTCTAATTAGCATCCCACCAAACACGGGCAGAAATCATATCGTCACTGCCTTGTTTTGATGCTTCAACATTATTTGTTTGTCGTTCTGTTTCAGGATACATAAAACGTAAAGGTCGGTCATTGGGCGAAGCTGCATCCAACGAATTTGGAATGGCTGGAATCCCTAAACGTCTGAAATCATTCCATGCTTCAATACTGCTTATACTGTTGATAGCCAACCATTTTTGTTCAATGATTCTTGAAATAGTTTCATTGAATGCCACATTGGTTTGAGCAATATAAGCGGGTAATTGCGTTGTAGCGACACCCGTATAAACAAATGATTCTGAGATGGCTTGCTCGTATAATGATTTAGCCGATTGGTTTAACCATCCTCGCTGTGCTGCCTCTGCTTGAAGAAATAGACTCTCAAAAGAACTCAACATCACAGAAGCCTGAGTCGCACTTTTGAAAAGACCTGCCGCACGGTTTGTGTTTTCTTGTGGTCCTTTAAAGGCAGAAGTAACATTTCTGTTATATTGACTTTCAGCATTTGGGTTTCCAAACAATACTCCTTTGTATTCACCATTTACGGCTACATACAATTGTGCTAGTCTAGGGTCATTACGCAATTGATATTGTTGAAGTACAAAGCTTGTCGGTCTAATATCGGTGTAATTGGCAGTAGTAACTCCTTGTACATTGCGATAATAATTTTCCCAGAAAGGATTCATTTTTCCAGCAGTTAATAAATAACCCGGCTGAATCGTTGCTGATTCTCCAACACCCAAAAAGCCACTTCCTTCTTGTGTAATTTTTTGCATTTCAGCAGTGATGTATGCTGCATTGTTCGCTTCACTTTGACGCAATAATGCACGTAATTTAATTGTGTTGGCAAATTTCAACCATAATACTTTATTCCCTTTGAAAAGTATATCGTCAGTATTAGGCTGGCTACCGGCAGTGGCAGACTTTATATCAGTCATTCCTTCTGAAATTAGAGCAATAGATTTTTCATATACACTTTTCCCTGTTTCGTATTTTGGCGTTGGGAATTTAGTGCCTTGAAGTCCTTCGTCGAACGGAATGTTATTATAAAAATCGACTAATCTTAAGAAATGCCATGCCTGCATAATTTTTGCAATACCCGCATAAAATGATGCTTTTTCTGTTGTTGCTTGTTCTCTGATAAGCTGATAATAAAGGATATTCGTGTAGGCATTTTCCCAAACAGGAATACCATCTCTTTGGTGACGAATAGCCGGCCCATTATAATTTTTCATGTCAGGAAAAAGGTTTACCCCTTCGCTACTTGTTCCCCAATAACCACCCCAAAAAGCACCAATTTGGTTTATTTGAATGGTTTCCTGATTCACAGAACTAACCAAAGCAGCAGGTAATTTGGCACTCAAGCTTAAGTTTTCCGAAACTGGGGAGTTTGGATTATCATTTACATCCAAGAAATCACTGCATCCAGAAAGTGATACGGAGGTAAACAGTAAAAATAATTTAAGTATATTTTTCATTTTCTTTTTAATTAGAATCCAATATTAAATGTGAAACCATACGTTCTGTAAGGAGGTACTTGTCTGAAACTGATGTAACCATCCGTTGTATTATACAAGTATTCAGGATCACCATAATTATTGTCTTTATGTCTGATAATGAATAAGTTATTCGCTACAAAACCAATGGTTGCTTCTTTAAAGAAACGTCTATTCCCTAATACTTTAGATGGAATAGAGTAGCTAATATTCAACTCTCTAAGTTTGAAATAATCAGATTTAGCAGCCGTATTACTTTGTACTTCCCCTTGTTTTGTCCAATATGCTTTATCTCCTTTTGAATATACACTTGTATTTTCAGTATAAGTACCATCTGCATTTTGAATAACCGAGTTAGGATAAATAAATGGTTTTCTATCAAATTCTGCTGTTCTTGGATCTGTACCGGCGGTGTACATACGTGGTACAATTTCAGAATACAACCAACCTCCCATTCTCCAGTCGAACTGAGCATTCAACGTAAAGTTTTTGAATTTCAGCATTGAATTGATACCCATTTGGTAAGGTGGTACCATTGTGCCAAGATGTACTGGGTCTGATGCAATCAAAGGTTCTCCAGTTGAGGCATTGATTACTACTCGTCCTTGTGGGTCACGCTGATAATCACTTACTTGAAGACTTGGATACGCTTGTCCAATGTTGGCATAAGACTGGCGGAAGATATTAAACGAAGTAAGTCCTTCATATAATTCTTTTACCTGATTATTGATATGAGCAAAAGTAAATCCAGTATTCCAACGTAAATTTTTAGTACTGATAATGTCTCCGCTTATTGTTAATTCAACGATGTCATTCGTCAAACGTCCAGCATTCACGAGTGCACTGCTATAGCCTGTAGCCCTAGAAGTGGTAGCATTAAAGATTTGCCCTCTTGAATCAGAATGAATATAACTTCCTTCAACATTAAGTCGATTATTGAAAAATGCTAACTGAGCACCCACTTCAATAGATTTTACAAATTCTGGTTGAATGTTTGGATTCGGATAACGTGAACTAGGCGTAAAACCTACAAGGTTTCCAAAAGGAAATCCATTGATTTGACTATAAGCATTGTTAAGCGAATAAGGGTCTAAAGTAACGTTTCCTGTTCGGTTATACGAAGCAAAGAATTTCCCATAGCTTAAAGTATTTTGTTCTTTCAATGCTGCAATTGCATCAGTGAAGACAAACGAAGTACTTACGCCCGGATAGAAATAAGATCTGTTTTCTTTACTTAACACAGAAACCCATTCGTTTCTACCAGTAAGCGTAAGAAACAAGTAATTTTTATAGCCAGTTGTTAATTCTCCATAAGCAGCCATCGAACGATATTGTGTAATACCAACGCTACCAGTAAGCTCGCCAATACGGCTTCCAGGATTGAACAAATCTGGTAAAGTTAAATTACTTGAGCCCACAGAAGTACTTTTAGTTTCATCTGCTCTTAGATTTTGTCCAACAATCATTCTTGTAGAAAAATCACCGATTTCTTTTTGAAAAGAAAGGATTAAATCATTATTAACACGACTGAAATTTTCGTTTCCATCTGTCACCGAACCATTGACATTTCTTCTACCCGATGCTTCAAATTTTGCTACTGTACTTCTTGTTTCTGCTGTACGAGTATATAAACCAACTCTTTCAATAATTGATAGCCAAGGCATGATTGGGTATTCAAACTCCAATTTCCCATTAAATGTCTTTTGTTTTACGCTGTTACGATAAGCATCAATTTGATGATAAGGATTTTTTTGAAGGTCGGTAAAGAAGTAAAGCGGATTTGCCATACTGTTTGTTTCTTGCCAATTTACCAAACTCTTATAATCAATATTGGCAGGCAATTGATAAGCCGTAATCCAAGGACCATCAGGAGTAGTTTCACTTGAAAAATCTGAATAACTGACATTATACGATGTTTTTAGTTTTCCAAAACTACGTGTTCCGTTGAATCTACCATTGGTTCTTCGGCTTACATCTTCTGGAATAATCCCTTTAATATCTACATTTTGTAAAGAGAAAAAGTAAGTAGATTTATCGTCACCACCAGAGAATGAAACATCATTTTGCATATTTACGCCTGTCTGGAATAAATCAAGTCTGTTGTCTCTTGAAGGAGCGCCATAAGTAATCTGTGGAATTGTTCCGTCGGGAAGTGCTGTTCCAATCGGCTTTAAAGTACCATCAAAACTTGGACCCCATGATTCATATTGTGTTGGGCTATAAACGCCATTAACACCTTGTCCAAATTTAGTTTGTGCTGGAGGCAACATGAATACTTGCGAGAAAGTAGTTGTATGACCAAAAGTTACACGTCCTTTTTCTTTAGAACCTGTTTTGGTAGTAATCATGATGGCACCGTTTACGCCTTCAGAACCATACAGAGCCGCTGCATTTGCGCCTTTTAAGATTGTGATACTTTCAACATCGTTTGGATTCAATCTCCCAATTTCTGGTACAGGTACACCATCAACCACATAAATTGGAGCGTTTTTACTTCGGTTTAGCGAACGGCTTCCACGCATTACAATTTGTAGTTGAGGATCTACTTTACTATCGTACATGTTTATACGTAGCCCTGCTACTTTACTGTTTAGACCACTCAAAGGATTAACCGTTTTTCCTTGATTTAGGTACTCATTACTGACTACTTGCGCTCCACCACCAAATTCTCTGGATGCACGCTTTATTCCTAAAGCCCCTGTAACAACAACTTCTTCGAGCTGATTGATTTCACTAAGTAATTGAATCGTCAGTTTTTGGGTAAAATGTTTACTTTCAACCTGTATTTCTTTCTTTTGATACCCAACATACGAAACAATTAGCGTTTCTCCTACTTTAGCATCAAGCTTAAAGCTACCATCTTTATGAGAGCTTACTCCCCTATCTTTTCCTTTGATTTTAACGTTCGCACCTGCAAGTGCTTCTCCTGTTTCTGCTATTACAATGTTCCCCTTTAGTATTCTATCTTGTGCAAGTGTAGATTGAATTGATAAGAGTAACAGTAACAAGCTAAATAAATATACTTGTACTTTCATAATGTATGAGTTTTGTATGTGATTGGCAACTTAAACTTATTTGGACTAAGTTTAAATAGTGAAGCAAAGGTAGTATTGGAATTTTTAAAATACCAAGGGTTTTTTAAGAAAATTTAACACCATTTTTTTGACACATCATTGTACTTTAGTAAATTTTTATCAAAAAATGACACCCAATTTTCCTTCTTTAGTATCGCATGTAAAACCATATTTTGAGAAAATCTCCTTTAAGATAAATAAGTGTTTTATTGTATTCTTCAAAAAAGAAAAAAGGGTCAAAATTGCCTTTAAAAGCTCTTTTGACCCTTTTTTAACTTTTAACAAATTACTCTAAATCTCCATTTCTAACAAAGCATAACTCAAAGCTTTACCATGTGTATCCATTGCCAACGAGGTCGTGACCCCACTCATTAAAGCTCCGTAACAAACAAATAGCAAAGAGGAAACATTTGGCATTTCATAGCGAATGATTTCACCAACAACAATTTCCTGCAAATGACTCTTTACCTTTTCAACAGTTACTTCTTGACATAACTTTTCGAAGTCTTTTTCATCAAAAGGAATCAGCGATAAAGTAGAGATATTGCCTTTATCTCCTGCTCGACTGTGGGCTATTTCATATAATTTCATGCTTCAAAAATGCTTGTTTGTGGTAAAATATCTTCTCGATTAATTAAAACAGAAATAATCCCTATTACTTCATTCACATACTTCCGCACGCCACCGCCACCTGCTGGTCCATTGGTATAAAGTGCTTCTACTTCTTCTCCAATTAAAGTGGCTTCATCAATTGTTTTTGCCTTTCCTGCCACTCTCAAACGAATTTCAGGCATTGTATTCGGAATTGAAATCGCATTGATACTTTGACGATGCACAGAATTTAAGCCTATATAATCTACTCTGAAATCATCAAATTGATTTTTTAAGCGTTTTTCAAGTGTCTTTCCTGCTAATTCTGCCCTTTCAAAAGCACTTGACCCAGCATAAGAAATTTCTCCTTCACCTAAAAAAAAGGCTTTGTATCCAACACTTACTTTATACGTATTTGGTCTTTGTTTCCCAGTTCCACCACTTACTTGCACTTGATTTTCAGCGATTTCTTGCAATTTTACCGTTGTAAAATCAGCAATGACATCAGGCGTGAAATATTCAAAGGGATTAATTACTTCGTACAATAATTGCTCTTTGGCAGTTTGTAAATTTACTACACCGCCCGTGCCTTCAACTTTACTAATAATGGCTGAACCGTCTTGAAAAACATCCACAAAAGGATGACCAAGAATGTCCATATTTTCAACGGGTTTTTTAATCGGGTCGGCAAAATATCCGCCAGTAATATGTCCTGCACATTCCATTAAATGTCCAATGACTGTTCCTTTTCCCATCAAATCATAATTGTCTGTTGCCCAATTAAATTCATGAATCATCGGTGCGAGAAACAATGATGGATCGGCAACTCTGCCTGTAATGATGATATTTGCCTCGTTTTTCAAGGCTTCTAAAATTCCTTCAACGCCTAAATAAGCATTGGCAGAAATCAATTCGCCCGAAGTAGTCAAAGGTTCATTCGTTTCTATCGCTAAGGCATTTTTATCAATTTTGTCAAAAACATCATCGCCACTTACAGCAGCCACTTTTACTTTTAAACCTAATTGTTGAGCGATTTCACTTACTTTTTTGGCGGCTTCTACAGGATTGGCGGCTCCCATATTTGTAATTAAACAAATCTTGTTTTTTACTAAAATGGGCAAAAGTGATGTGATTCTACGCACCAAAAGTGGGTCATAACCTTTACAGGGGTCTTGTAATTTACGTTTTTGGGCTAAAGCAATCGTTCTTTCTGCCAAGCATTCAAGTACCAAATAATCTAAATTTCCTTTTTCGGCAAGTACAATGGCGGGTTCAATTCTATCGCCCGAAAAGCCTGCGCCACAACCAATTCTAATTTTTTGTTTCATCATTAAATATGGATTGAACCCGTTAAAAGTGCCACAATCGTCATTACAATCGTCGTTCCGAAAGCCCATTTGAAAGTAAATCGCTGATGTTCGCCTAAATCAACTTCGGCTAAACCTACCAACAAAAAAGTTGAAGCCGTCAGCGGACTTATCGGAAAACCAACCGTCATTTGTCCAAGTAAAGCGGCTCTTCCTATTTCAAGTGAATCAATCCCAAATTGGGTTGCTGTTTGACTCAAAATTGGCACAACACCAAAATAATAGGCATCGGGCGTAAAAAGAATGCTGGCTGGTAAGCTGGTTAAAGCGGTTAAAGTTGGCAATAAATTGGCATGTTGTTCAGGAATTAAACTGACCAAACTATTCGCCATCGCATCAATCATTTTTGAGCCCGTCAAAATTCCTGAAAAAATCCCAGCGGCAAAAATCATACTTGATACCAAGAAAATGTTTGTGCCATGTCCTTTCAATACTTTTTGTTGGTCGGCAATTTTAGGATAATTAATCAGCAGCGCAATCATACTTGCTGTAACAAACAATGCCGAAGCTGGAACCCAACCTTTGATAAGAATCGTAATTAATGAAACCGTTAATATCGCATTGAATATCAGCAATTTGGGTCTTCTTAAATGACATTGACTTTCGCTAAGTTCATCTTGATGATTATATTCAAAATCAATAATTCCAAGTCGATTTCGTTCTTTTTTTCCGAAGTGATAAGCCACAAAAAGTACCCATAAAATCCCACCAATAATCGCAGGAATATTTGGATTGAAAATATGAACAGCATCACTTTTAAGGGTGGAAATAGCTCTTGCCGAAGTGCCAGACCAAGGTACTAAATGCAAAGGGCCAACACTCAAAGCTACAATTGTAGTAAGGATTAAACGATTGATTTTTAGTTGTTTATAAATGGGCAAAAATGCAGAGAGTACAATCATAAAAGTGGCGGTTCCGTCGCCATCTAAATGCACAATCATCGTTAAAATAGCCGTGCCAACAATTACTTTTAGTGGGTCACCCTTTACAGATTTGATGATAAAAGCAACCACAGGGTCGAATAAACCAGTATCGAGCATCGTGGCAAAATACAGCACGGCAAACATCAATAAAATACCTGTGGGCGCTACTTGTTTGATACCGTCTAAACCAAATTTCCCTAATTCAGCAGGATTAAACCCTGCTATCAATCCAAATAAAATTGGTGTTAAAACCAAAGCCGTCATTACCGACATGCGTTTGGTCATGATTAAAACAAGAAAAACCGTAATCGTTGAAAATCCTAAAAGTGCGAGTATCATAAAAATGCTGGGTTAGTCAAATTTCAAATAATCATTAAAAAATGGCAGTAAATCATTCAACACACGCCCGTCGGTTGACCAAATTTTATTGCCGTGGTCGCCAATGTACTCTTCTGCAAAATGATTAATGCCTAAATTTTCTAATCGCTGACTCAACATTCCTATCTGAATTGGAAAACGTTGGGAATCATTTCGTCCCCAATCCAATTTTATCGCCGTCATTTTTCTAAGATTATCCGCATATTTATCCACCATATACACAGGCATATTGGCTTCCCATTTTTCTAAAACAGTTTGATTAATCATCATTTTGTCGCCATCGTAACTAAATGGGAAATCACAATAAAATGGCGGATTATTTGGATTTGGCGACCATGCTCTAGCCACCGCCACCAATACTTTTGGATAATACGTTTTCTTTAATTCTTCCTGAGTTTTAATTTTTTGAACTTCCTTGAAAGAAGTACTATTTGCGCCAAATTCTTTGACCATTGCCAACAAGCCCGGACTCATGGCATAAATACTACTAAATACTTCTGGATGAAGCATTCCTATT
This sequence comes from Arcicella lustrica, assembly GCF_034930985.1. Lineage (NCBI taxonomy): Bacteria > Pseudomonadati > Bacteroidota > Cytophagia > Cytophagales > Flectobacillaceae > Arcicella > Arcicella lustrica. The sequence goes on along the minus strand of NZ_JAYGIM010000018.1, from coordinate 135,672 downwards.
TTAAAAGCACCATAGCCGCCCATTGAGTGTCCTGAAATTCCTCTATTTTCACGATTGGCTAAAGTCCTGAAATTTTTATCAACAAAGCCTACTAATTCTTTTGCCATGAACTCGTCCCAATTGCCAGTTAACGAAGAATTACTATAAAAACTGCCTTCGTAAAGTGTATAATTATCAGCTTGCACTAGAATAAACGGGCGAATTTTATGCTTACGAATACCTTCGTCCAAAATGGTTTTCATATTGGCGTAAATGCTATCTTTTCCCATAAAGCCATGCAAATAGTAAATGACAGGGAAACGTTCCTTCGTACTTTCATAATTTGGAGGAAGATAAACCGAAATCTTGCGATTGGGATTTTCGCCACCAGCATTTTGCAAAGCTTTCGATTCAATAATATGACTGACGATTTTTCCTACACTGTTTTGCGCATTTGAAAAATGGCATAAAAGAAGAATGACAATTAAAGAAATGAGTTTTTTCATCTATTCATAGTTTGGATAATACGCTGAATACTTCTGTAACAATATTTGTATTGTACAAATAATTCTCACAAAAATGAAACAAAGCAATCGAAAATAAAAGAAAGTATTAGAAAATATTTGAAGCTGTTGATGAAGGGCAACGCTCATAAACCTTTCTAATATATTAAGTTGCTTCATTCTTTAAATCATAAAAATCAAATTTTGAAAACGCTAGAGTGAAATAGAATTTTTCCGGTTTTGTGTGATATAATCTCCATAGCTTAGCGTTCAACCGACCTTTTTTTGAAAAAAAAATATTAATTTGATAAGTAGAAGTAATCATTCTGCCTTTTCCACCTTAAAAATGAAGATAGATTTTATATAAATTTGTCAAACAACGATAACCACAATACAAAAAATGTTAATGCAAAGCGAGGATATAAATTTATGGGAGGCTTTTCTGTCTGGCGAGCGAGAAGCTTTCGAAAGCATTTATACTCGGCATTACAAATCGTTGTACGAGTACGGCATGCGAAAATTACAAAATGAGGAACTCGTTCGTGATTACGTCCATGATTTATTTGTAAAGCTTTGGATGAATCGTAAAACGACGGGCTCAACTGATAATATTCGCTATTACTTACTGGCTTCTTTTCGAAATTTTATCATCAATCAATCTACCAAAAAAAGTAATCTTAATTATGTTGATATGGAAGAAGCGGAAGTCTTTCAAATCAATTTTAATGCTGAAGCTGAGTCGACGAGGTTAGACCAAGTTGACGAACAAGCTCAAAAAGTATTGCAAGCCCTGAATCAATTGAGTCCACGCCAAAAGGAAGTATTATATCTGCGTTATTTCGAAGAATTAGAGTTTAAAGAAATAGCGGATATGATGGATATTTCTGTAAAAGGTGTTTATAAGCTCAATAGCAGAGCTTTGGAAACACTTCGTGGTATTTTAGATATGCCAAACTCAAGTATTATTAGCCTTATACTACTTCTTCGCTTCAAAGGAATTTTATAATTTCAGAAAGAAGTAAAACCCAAACCTTTCTTAATTATAAAGCATTTGTTAGCTATTTACGGCTTTAGCAATATGCTTTTATGCCTTATTTTTTCTATTACTACCTTAATCTTATTTTCTTTTTTATAAATAGGCATAAAAACCTGTATTTTCAACATTTTACATTATTTATAAAATATATTTTAAATAAATATTAAAAAAAAGTAAAAAAAGTTGGCTTCTGTGGGGTAATCCCAAAAATTATTCGGTTTGTATAAATAGAAGCCAAATTAATTGTGGCAATTGATGGAAAAGTACAATACATATTCGACTGAAGACTTTTTAAACGATAAAGATTTTATTCGTTGGATTAAAGAAGGAAATGCAGAAGAGCGGAAGCGCTGGGAGGATTGGCAACAAAGTACTCCTGAAAATTTGGCTGCTTATCAGCAAGCAAGCCTTGTTTTAAAAATGGTTATGTCTGCCGAACGCATTGAGCCTTCAGCAATTTTTGGAGATAATCTTTTAAAAGACATTCAGTCGAGTATCGTTCAACAAGAGAAAAAGCAGCGAGTGGTTCTTTGGCTACGCATTACTTCTGTTGCGGCGGCGGCAATACTTGCTGTAGCTGTAGGTATTAATTGGTATGCACAATCAATGATAACGATAAGTACCGACTATGCTCAACAAAAGACCATTACGTTACCAGATGAAAGTATTGTAAAGCTGAATGCAAATTCATCAATTAGTTATCATAGAGCTTGGTCATGGCAAAGTAAAAGGGAAGTTTGGGTAAGTGGAGAAGCATTTTTGAAAGTAACACATTTGAATACGAACCCTATAAAAATTAAACCTCAGGAGCAATTTAGTGTACATGCTTCCTCAGTGTTGATTAATGTATTGGGAACAGAATTTAACGTCAAGGAACGTCGCAAACAGGTACAAGTAGCATTGCTGAAAGGGAAGATTAGCGTACAAATTGAAAATCAACCTTATGCTATTATTATGAAACCGGGCGAGATTGTACGTTACAATGGAATTTTGCAAAAACAAACTCAACAACAGGTCATGAGTGTGCCTCAGGCTTGGTTGGAAGGAAATATGATTGTTAATGGACTCACCGCAAGGCAAATCATTGACAACTTTGAAGATACCTATGGGTACAAAGTCATTCTAGAGGACTCAACCCTAGCGTCTAAGCAAATTGATGGAACTATAGCCTTCAATAGCGAAGAGACTATTCTTTACACTCTATCCAACATCTTAAACGTAAATATTTATAAAGAAGGAAAAATTATTTATTTAAGATCCCGGTAAACCAACATGAAACATACGATTTCCCGATTATTCGGTACCTGCCTGCTGCTGGTACTCCTGAACTGTATTGCTTTGGGTCAGCAGAAAACGATTCCTCTTAAAGAGGCAATCTCACTCATAGAAAAGAAATTCAAAACGAAATTTGCTTATGAGCATAATTTACTTAGCGGAAAATATACAAAAGCATCAGCCCTCAATAATAATTCTGTAGAGGAAATTCTGAAGGATGTATTATACCCTAATAATCTATTGTTTTTGTACGTAAGTGGCAATTCGTACAGTATCGTGGCTCGTGATGCTCGATTTTTTCAAACGCCCGAAACACCACAACCACTAAGAGTTGAAACTGCTACCAGTACTTTGCTAAACGATGATGACCTTATCGTAAGAGGAGTAATTAGCAATACTGATGGCAATGCTTTGCCTTGGTCAAATGTTTGGGTAAAAGGTACACGCAAAGGAACAACAGCCAACGAGCGTGGAGAATACAATTTATCAGGCATGAAAGCTGGCGATAGATTACTGGTAACTTATGTCGGCTACAAAGATCGTGAAGTCATCCTCAGCGCAATAGGTACTGTAAATATTGTACTTGAAGCGGATGCAGGAACGATGATCAATGAAGTTTCCGTCGTAAGTACAGGTTATCAAGCTTTACCAAAAGAAAGAGCCACTGGTGCTTTTGGTAGTATTAATGCCAAAGAATTGGAGAAAATCCCTGTTCCAAATGTTATTCAGCGACTAGAAGGACAAGTACCCGGACTTGATGTGCAACTAACATCTGATAATGCCTTTACTTACAATAATACTCGTTTCGCTATCAACAGTGGCACCCGTACTATTGGAGCGTCCGATTATAACTTGGTTATCAGAGGAGTAAGCACTAATTCAGGCGAAAAAATGCCTTTAATTGTAGTAGATGGAGCAATTACAGATTTGGATTTAAAAACCTTTAATCCAAGAGACATCGAAAATATTACGATTCTTAAAGATGCTGCTGCCGCTTCTATTTGGGGTTCAAGAGCTGCTAATGGAGTGATTGTAGTAACAACCAAGAAAGGGGCACTCAATCAAGCACCACGCTTAAGTTTTTCAACGGATTTTATGACTACGACGAGTCCACGGTTAAATTACCTTCGTCTGATGTCAACCGACCAAACGATTGAATATGAACAAGAAATGGTTAACAAAGGACTTATCATTAATCCTTTAACTACAACATTTTTCCCGCAGACGGTTAGTAGAGCAACAGATTTGACACTACAATTCAATGCAGGAAGAATCTCTCAAGCAGATTATAACACAGCCTTGAATGATTTACGTGCCAGAGGAAGTAGTTTAGACCAAATTGCTCAATACGTCATCAAACCGGCTAATAATCAGCAATATAATTTATCGTTAGCAGGTGGAAGTAATGCTGCAAGCTATTACTACGGATTATCGTATAGTAGTGAACAAACATCTACAAAAGGGAATGAAGGAAAACGCTTAACCTTGACCTTGAACAATACTTTTAAAGTGTTTAACAAGGTTACTATTTCAACAAATTTAAAGGCGTCTCTTTTTAATTACAAACAAGGAGCCATTAGCTTAAACACATTGTTGAGTCCAAGTGCCAATACTTTTATGCCTTATAACCAGTTTGTAGATGCTGAAGGCAATAGAGTATCATATACTCGTAATTATTATAGCACTTATTTGAGCGGCCTTGAAGCCAAAGGATATTTACCGTGGCGATACAATTATCTTGACGAACAAGATATGTATGACAACTCAGCCTTCGATAATAATTATTTAGCGACAATCAATGTAAACGTTCCACTTTTAAAGGGATTATCAGCCATTGGTTTCTATAGTACAGAACGTGCCTTTTCGCAAAATCGCTTATTTAATACTGTTGATACTTATTTCACTCGTGACTTGATTAACAATTCCACTACGGCAAATTCAGCTGGTCAATTGGTTTCGGCTATTCCAAAAGGAGGAGTACTACAGCAAGCAAATACACAAATCAATAATTACAGTTTGCGTGGGCAGCTCGCTTATAACGAAAGTTTCGGAACGGCACATCAAGTAAATGTGATTGCTGGGGCTGAAATACGCCAAACATCGGCAAGTCAGGGTTCTGCAACAATGTATGGCTACAATATGCAAACGGGTATTTCGCAGAACGTAAATTATGCAAGTACTTATACGACAGCTCTTGGAGGGATTTCTTCAATAGGTGGAGCGCCAAGCCAACAAGATAAAACTCGTCGATATTTATCGTACTACGCTAATGGTTCTTATACATTCAACAATAAATATGTACTTTCTGGAAGTGCAAGATATGATGATTATAACAACTTTGGTTTAGATCGCTCATTTCGTGCCACACCGTTATGGTCAACAGGTTTGAAGTGGAATATGGATCAAGAAGATTTTATGAAAGGTATATCTTGGGTGAATTCATTAGGACTACGAGCAACTTATGGCGTGAACGGAAACATTGCTACAGACATGTATCCTTTTACAAGTATTTATCTGGCGGGTTCTGATTTTATCACGACTAATCCTTATGGTGATATTTTAAACCCAGCCAACCCTACACTTCGTTGGGAAAACACTTATGTATTCAATCTTGGTCTTGATTTTGGTTTGTTTAACAGACGTTTGAATGGGAATTTAGATTTCTATAACAAAGAAGGAAGAGACATTATTTATGAGTTCCCAATCAACCCAACTTATGGCACTAACACTTTGAAAAGAAACTCTACCTCACTTTCTGGAAAAGGAATTGATTTAGGGTTGAGAGGCGAAATCATCCAACATAAAGATTGGGGATTACAAGCCGGTATCACCTTTTCATACAATACCAATCTTGTTACGGATACTCGTTTTGTGCCTAATTCGGCTTTGTTATCGAACCCGATTACACAAACTTGGCTAAAAGGTTATACCACAGATAAAGTGATGGTATATCGTTTTGCAGGATTAGACGCCAATGGTATGACACAAATCTATAATGAAAAAGGCGAAAAAGTAGCAGCAAATCAGTCGATTACTTCCATTGATGCACTAAAACATGTAGGACGTTTAACCGCACCATTTTTTGGTGGACTTAACCTTACACTTCGTTACAAAGCATTCTCACTTTATACTTTGATGACTTATAGTTTTGGAAATGTTTTTATGAAACCTACTATCAACAATTACCCAGGCACAGGACGTAACGCAGGTTTGAAATATGATTTAAGTGCAGATGTTGCCAAACGTTGGAGAAAAGCTGGCGATGAACTCACCACCAATGTTCCCGGCATGGCAGGAATTTATTCATCATTGAGTCTTTTCCGTTATCAATTTTCAGACATCAATGTATTACCGGGCGATTATATCCGTCTTCGTGAAGTAGCCTTAACATATAAAGTTCCACAAATGTTACTTGATAAAGTGGGTGTTAAAAATGCTTCTTTGGGTGTGACGAGCCGTAACCTTGGTTTGATTTGGACAAAAAATAAAGAAGGTTTCGACCCATCGTTTGCTAATTCACTGACAAGTACAACCTTGGGATTACCACCTTCTCCGTCTTATACATTTTCACTTAATGTAAACTTCTAATGAAAAAAGTTGTGAAAAAGATAGCCATACTCTTTTGCCTTGTAAACCTAGGAATGTTTACAAGTAGCTGTGAAAAATTTGTGGAGTACCAAACACAAGGAAGTTTGGTACCCAAAGATGTCGCCAACTATCGTTATTTATTGAATAACACCAGTGCTTATGAAACAGGTATTATTTTGGGTGACCTTGCCAGTGACGACATCGCCTTGGAAGATGCTAGTCAACAAACATCGTTGAATTTTGCTTCTTATTCGTACTATAAAAATACCTATACTTGGCAGGATGATATTTTCCCACTCAATACGAGTTATGAAAATGATACAGATTGGAATTTGATGTACGCTCGTATTTTCAGAACCAACACCATCATCGGTGAATTACCAAGCAGTACAGGAACGACGTCTGAAAAAGCGAAGCTAAGAGCTGAAGCATTGGTTCATAGAGCAGATGCTTACCTGACGCTGATTAATCAGTACGCCAAACCATACAGTGCTACTTCGGCTACTGATTTAGGAGTACCTTTGTTGCTTACTCAAACAGTTTCGCAACAATTAGATAGAGCCAACGTAGAAACTGTTTATCAGCAAATTATCAGTGATTTAAAACAGGCCACACCCAATTTGCCTTTAACGCAACTGTATAATACTTTGCCATCGAAACCTTCGGCTTATGGTTTATTGTCACGTACTTATTTGTACATGAACAATTATGCTTTGGCAGAAGCTTATGCAGATAGTGCTTTAGCGTTACGAAGTACCTTGAATAATTTAGCAGGCATGACCGACGTAACGAAACATCCAAAGCGCATCAGTGACCCTGAGATTTTACTATCGAAAATTGTTACTTATGGAACAAGTGCTTATTCTCCAACGGCGATGCGTATGAGTTCTGATTTGGTTGCTCTGTTTGATGCCAATGACCAACGATACAATTTCTTTACTGTACCAGCTTCAAGAATTTCTTCTACTTATACTGGTCGTTACTTTTATCGTGAATTAGCCCTTGGCGAAAACCGAAATATTGGTCCATCTGTTCCTGAAATGATGCTTATCAAAGCTGAATGTCAGGCAAGAACTGGACAAACAGCCCAAGCGATGAACTTAGTAAATACTTTGCGTAAAAACAGAGTTTTAGCTACGGCTTTTGTTCCACAAGAAGCATCATCCGCCAATGATGCGCTTGTAAAAGTAATCAATGAACGTCGCCGTGAATTCTGTTTCCGTATGCTTCGTTGGTGGGATATGCGCCGTTTGAAAAATGATCCATTATTTCAAAAAACGATTACTCGTACATTTAATGGCGTTACTTACACGCTTGCTCCCGACAGTAAACGTTATGTATTGCCTATTGCACAGTATTTAATCAAATTGAATCCAGAGATTATTCCTAACCCTTAAATGATTGCTCCGTCTGGATGTTGTTTTATCAACATCCAGACTTTAAAAATATGCTACGTAAAATTATTGGCTTATTGGCTATAACAGCTTTAAGCCCACTTTATGCCCAAACTATTCCAGCAAGAGTAGATACGCTCATTGCTGCAATCAACACTAAAAATGTACCTCGTTTATTAGAATTGTTAGATGATAGTTGTACAATTGCGAATTTACCCAAAGGACAAAATGCTTTGATTATTCCCGCAATCTTACAAAAATACATTCCAATAGAAAGCTACCAGATTGTTAATCAGCAAGTAACGGGCAATCTGACAAAAGTACAATTGAAAGTAAAGTATCAAGACCAAAAAGAAGGGCATCCATATTTTGTGTTTGGTTCGAATAAAGTAAAAGAATTAGGTATTATCAAACCTATTGTTCGTCAAGAACCAGCTTTGCCAACTTTAACAGGCATTTTTCCGAAAAAGCTAAGTTTGCCTTTTAATATGAAAAGTGGACTGATTTATATTGAAGCTACTTTGAACGGACAAAAAGGGTATTTTATGCTCGATAGTGGTTGTCCTGTTATTTTACTTAATCGGAAATATGCTACTAAAACAGAAGGAAATACTTTTGAATCATTTTCGGGGCTGAATGGAGCGATGAAAGATGTTCGATTGTCGGAAGTAACAAAGCTACAAATTGGTTCAATTGAAATTAACAGTACTAAGCTTGTTTCAAGCCCGATGCAAGATTTGGAATTCCCTTTCTTGGGTTTAATTGGTTATGATTTACTGAAGGAATACGTCGTAACTTTTGATTATCCCAATCGTTTATTGACTTTAGAAAAAAACCCGAATTTATCAAAACCATTATTAAGTATTCCATTTAAACAGGAACGCCACATCCCAATTATCACGTTGACTATTCAACAGAAAACATATCAATTGGGTATTGATTGCGGTGCTAATGCCAATGTAATGTATCAACCCTATGCTTCGGAAATAAGTACCTTGCTGACCGATGTAATGAAAGAATCGGTGAATGGTGCAGAAGGAAATACTCAAGAAAGCATAACAGGCTATTTGCCTGAAGCACAGATAAATACTTTACCTTTTAAAGATATGTTTACGGCTTTAACAGAAAATAAAATCAGGATGGATGCGAGTCATCAATTACCGATACAAGGTTTATTAGGAACACCCTTTCTACAACTTTATAAAACAGTCATCAACTTTCCAGCAAAAACTATCGCTTTTTATCACAATTAAAATACTTTATTCAATCCATGAAAAAGTTAATCTGCGGCTTAATGTTGCTTTTCTCTCAAGTACTTTTAGCTCAACAACCTCAATCGAGAGTCACTTTTGAACCTGTCCGTGCTCAACCAGGGCAAGATTTATCCATTACTTATAATCCAGCTGGTTCGCCACTTGCTGGCAAAAAAGACATAAAAGGAATTGTGTACACCTATGAAAATTTTGTATGGCATGCCAACGATTTATCGCTCAAAGAAGAAAATAATAGTTGGAAAGCTAACATTAAATTGGCGAAAGACTGTGGACTGGTTGCGGTAAAGTACACTAGTGGCGATTTGGTGGATAATAATGACGACCAAACATTTGCGCAAATGTTAATTGATGAATCAGGTAAATTTGCCGTAGGTGCTTATGCTGGTTGGGGACTTTTAAGAGCGCCTAATTACGGTTATAGCGTACAACAATACTTGAGAAATGCGAATATTAGTGATTCGGCAGTGTATTTTTGGTTGAATCAAGAAATTAGTTTTCATCCTAAAGAAGCCAGTGAAGTAATGTCGGTGCCGTTCTGTCAAGCACTATTCAAGATGCAAGGATTATCGTCTATTCCACGAATCAATCGTGTAGTAGCATTTTTGAGTAAAAACTCTTCAGAAGAAAACATGTTAAAAATTTTGTCGATTTTTCGTTATCCTCTACAAAATAAAACTTCGGAGGATTCTTTGACGAAAGTGATTTTAACAAACTACCCAACGGGGAATTTAGCTCGTTTGAAGGCTTTCCAACAAGTAAATTTAGAACCTAATTTTGATAAGAAAGTTGAACAGGCTACAGCTTTTTTAAAGCAATTTCCCTACAAAGAATCAGATTTTGACTACAACGAAAACAATAGAATCAATTATACAAATGTCTATTTGATGGTTGCTTTACAGGCTTTGATGCAAAAAAATTATGCAAAATTGACAACTTTAGCTTCAGAATTACCATTTTCAACCATTCCAACGATTTATTATAAGTGTATTGACATTGCTCACAAAAGAAAAGATTTGGACGACCAAACTTTATTTGCCCCTTCGCAAGCGTTGATGCAACGCATGGAAAGTTTTAAAAATCAACGCCCTGCACAGTATTTGTACTTGTCGCCTTCAGAATGGACAAAAGAATATGAAAGACTTTTTATCCAGACATTTGGCTTGATACAAACCAATATTTATCGCAATACTGGGCATTGGGATGAAGCCATGACTTTGGCAAATAGAGTACAACAAACACTTCAATTCAAATCGGCTGAATTGAATAATGAGCAAGCATTATTACTTGAACACTTCAAACAGTACAATCAATTACAAGAAGTATTGGTGAAAAGTATGCACGAAAATCAGAGTTCGCCAGAAATGATTGAATTACTGAAAAGAGATTATCAACGTGTAAAGGGAAATGTTGAAGGTTTTGATGATTATGTTTCTGGTTTAAAAAATCCAGCATTGGCAAGTAAGGAATTGGAAGAGTTAAAATCAATCATGATTAAAAAATCAATGCCTGATTGGACGATGAAAGATGGAAATGGCAAAACCGTAAAATTTAGCGAATTGAGAGGTAAAACCATTATCATGGATTTTTGGGCAACTTGGTGCGTGCCTTGCAAAGCATCGTTTCCGGGAATGAAATTGGCTGTAGAAAAGTATAAAAATGACCCAAATGTAGCGTTTTTCTTTGTGGATACCGAAGAACGTAGCCTCAACTACAAACAAGAAATTATGCAGTACATCAAAGAAAATAATTATCCATTTACGATACTTTTCGACAATAAATTACCGAATCAAAAGGCGAATGATGAAGTATTTAATCGTATTTGTAAAGCCTTTACGATTTCAGGAATTCCGCAAAAATTAATCATTGATAAAAATGGAAAGTTACGTTTTATCACGGTTGGTTTTAAAGGAAGTGCCACTGGTTTAGCAGATGAAATTTCAGCGATGATTGAGTTAACGAAAAAAGCGGAATAAAGATGAAAAGTACAATCATTGGAATATTATTAGCCTTTTGTGCAAATTATCAACTTAAGGCAAATCCGTTTAAGACTGATAGTCTTACTTACACCAAAGGTAAAATTACCTATGGTGCTACGCTTTCGTATCCTCAAAAAACTGGAAAAGTACCTGCTATTATTTTAATTTCTGGCACCGGGCCTCAGAATCGGGATGGAGAAATGGCGAAATTTAAATTTTTCAAAGAAATCGCTGATTACTTTAATAGCAAAGGAGTAGCAGTATTACGAGTAGATGACCGTGGCGTTGGCAAATCAACAGGTAATTATTTTCAAGCTACTACAGAAGATTTTGCTCAAGATGTGGAAGCTAGTTTAGATTTTCTGAAAAAACAACAAGGAATTGACCCTAAAAAAATTGGGTTGTTAGGTCATAGCGAAGGCGGAGCTGTAAGTTTTATTGTGGCTTCAAGGCGTAGTGATGTGGCTTTTGTTATCAGCATGGCAGGTTTGGCTACAAAGGGAATTGATGCTTTAAGAAAACAAAATGCAGATTTAGTAGCCACTGCCAAAATACCTGAGTATGATAAAAAACGCTATAATGAAATCAATGAATTAATGTTTCAAACGGTTTATGATAATGTTCAGAAAGATTCATTAAGTTTAGCCAAAGCGATGCAAACAACCTATGATACTTGGAAAAAGAAAGATAATGAGTATGTAGCTTCTTTGGGAATTCAGCCAGACCATGACCATTTTCGTTTTCCTATTTACTCTTATACCATGCAGGCAACTGGAGCTTGGTATCGTTATCACATTATGTTTGACCCTGCCTTGTTTTTACCAAAAGTAAAAGTCCCCGTTTTAGCATTAAATGGCGACAAAGATTTATTTGTTTCCTATAAAGAAAACTTAGAAAACATAGAGCGCTTACTAAAACAAGGAGGAAACAGAGATGTAACGACAAAAGTAATCACGGGCGTAAACCATTTGTTTTTGGCTTGCCAGTTGTGTACGACCGAAGAATATAATAAACTCCATAAGCAATTTCCAACATCTGTACTTAGTACGATGGGAGACTGGGTTCTCAATCATACTAAGTAATTATTTAACATTTTTCAAACCATGAAAAAACTCTTTTTCGTGTTATTTTGTAGCCTGTCTTTTTTAGGACAGGCTCAGATTTTTACTCCTGTTTCTTGGAAATTTTCAGCAAAAAGCCTTGAAAAGGGAGAAGTTGAAGTGATTCTAACTGCAAAGATTGATGCAGGCTGGCATATTTATTCGCAACATGTAAAAGCGGGAGGACCAGTGCCTACTTCTTTTACATTTACTCCTTCTAAAGATTTTTCACCCATTGGCGAAGTTGAAGAACAGACTAAATTGATGGAAGGTTTTGAAAAGACCTTTAACATGAACATTAGTTGGTTTGAAAATCAAGCCGTGTTTAGTCAAAAATTTAAACTAAAAAAGCCCACAGCAACGATTAAAGGCACTTTGGAATACATGGTTTGCGACGACCAACGTTGTTTACCTCCCGAAGAAGTAGCCTTTAAAATTCCTGTAAAAGCCGTAGGTTTAGAAGAGGTTTTACAAAAAGAGGATATTGCAAAAATACCAAATGCGAAAAAGGATTCAGCTATTGCCTCACAAAAAGATAATCCAGAGAAGAATGCAGTTACTAAAGTCAAAGCAAAAACTATTGCTCTACCAAGCACTTCTAGGGAAGAAAGCTCTCTTTGGTTGACTTTCTTAGCAGGTTTGTTAGGTGGACTGGCGGCCGTTTTTATGCCTTGTATTTTCCCTTTACTTCCTATGACGGTCAGCTTTTTTACCAAACAGGCAGAAAATCGAACTTCTGGTATTAAAGATTCTTTAATTTATGGTTTTTCGATTGTAGTTATTTATGTTTCTTTAGGCTTGCTCATTACCGTTTTATTTGGTGCAGATGCTCTTAATAGTCTTTCTACAAATGGTATTTTCAATTTCTTTTTCTTTCTACTTTTGGTTGCTTTCGCTGCTTCATTTTTAGGAGCTTTCGAAATAATGTTACCAAGTAGCTGGGCAAATAAATTAGACCAAAAAGCTGATAAAGGAGGTTATTGGGGTATTTTCTTTATGGCTTCTACCCTTTCGCTGGTTTCTTTTTCTTGTACAGGACCAATTATTGGAACACTCTTAGTACAAGCCGCTACCACAGGCGCTTTACTTGGTCCAGCCGTAGGAATGTTGGGTTTTGCTATTTCTTTGGCTTTACCTTTTACTTTGTTTTCGTTGTTTCCATCTTGGTTGAATTCTTTGCCAAAATCTGGTAGTTGGCTGAATTCCGTGAAAGTTACTTTAGGCTTTTTAGAATTGGCTTTATCCTTGAAATTTCTTTCTAATGTAGATTTAGCCTATCACTGGAAATGGTTCGATAGAGAAATTTTTCTGGTACTTTGGATTATCCTTTTCGCTTTATTAGGTTTTTATTTATTGGGCAAAATTCGCTTTGCACACGATTCTGAACTAAAAACCATTACCGTACCTCGTTTCTTTTTGGCTGTTATTGCTTTGAGTTTTTCATTGTATATGATTCCTGGATTATGGGGCGCACCGCTGAAAGCAATTGCCGCTTTTCTACCACCACAACAAACGCAAGACTTTGATTTATCGGCTCGTTCACTTGAAAGTACTTCCCCACCGAATACTTCAACACATAAATATGGAGAACTTTTTCATGCTCCTTTGGGACTAGACGCTTTTTTCGATTATGAAGAAGGAATGGCTTATGCTCGTAAAGTAAACAAACCCGTATTAATAGATTTTACGGGACATTCTTGTGTGAATTGTCGGAAGATGGAAGCCACCGTTTGGCCAGAACCAGTCGTATTGAAGCAGATTAAAGAAGATTATGTGTTGATTCAATTATATGTTGATGACAAAACAGAACTGCCACTAGCTGAACAACAAGAAATAGAGGGAAAACAGATAAAAACACTTGGAAAAAAATGGAGTTTCTTGCAAACAACACGCTTTAAAGCAAATTCTCAGCCTTATTATGTTTTGTTAGATTCCAAAAATGAACAAGTATTGCAAACCCCACAAGGTGCAAACTTTGACATAAATGCTTTTGCAAATTTCCTCAATAAGGGGCTTGTACAATATCGACAAAGGAATTAATACTAACAGATTTTTCCTTTTCAAACTCACTTATTTGCTATTATTCGCCTTGTTGTGGCGGAACAAGGCGAACATAGCAATATCTAATTTATTACTTACCGATACTCTTTTCTCAGAAATTTACGAGTTGCCTCTGCCCAAATGCTATAGCCTTTGGCATTCAAATGAAGTTTATCTGCTACAAAAATATCAGACATTAATTCGCCATTGGGCAAGTAAAAATCTTTCTGAATATCAAGGAAATAAACATTTTTAGTTTTCTTGCAATATTTTTCTACCTGTTGGTTTAAATCCTTTTCTTTTGCAATAATATGTGTTCTTGCTAAACTTGGACGCACGGAACAAAAGCCAACAACAGTATTGGGTAACTGTTTCTTTACTTTCTGAACAAATTCTTTAAACTCTCTGAAAATAGAATCTGGACTTTCGCCTGCATTCAAATCGTTCCCTCCTTCATAAACTAAAATTACTTTGGGTTGATATTTTGTCACGATTCTTTCAAAAAAGAAATTCAAATCACTCATCTGAGAACCGCCAAAACCACGATTGATAACTGGAAATTCTTTCAAATCCTCTTTGAAAGTTGTCCAAAGACGAAAGGTTGAACTGCCTACTAAAAGAATCTTCCCAGAAGCTGGCATATCAATCGAATCCTTGGCTTCAAAAGCTTGAATTTCAGATAAATACTTTTGTGAAAAAGCGTAAAAAGTACTGACTTGTAATAAGGCAAGGATTAATATTTTTTTCATGATTATCTGAATTTTGGATAATTTCCGGCGAGTTTCTTACCAAACAATCGTTGCAATAGCTCCAGCTGGTAATGATACTGTTGCTAATTTGTCTGATTGTTTTACGTTAATATCAACATTTGTACTTTTATCGTTTTCGATAATCAGCACTTTTTTCCCAGAAGGTGTCATAAAAGCCACATTAGGCAAATTGCTATTGGTAATACTTTGAATTCTTTTTGAACCAGTAGGAACAAATTTTGAAGCATGTCCAATAATATAATAACTAACATTTCGAGTAATACTTGAGCCTGAAATCGTTAATGCACCTTTGCATTCTGTACAACCTCCGGGCGTATGTGGCTGAAAACTAGCATCATTTGCCAAATTCCATTCTAGGGCAACTTTACTCCAATTTCTTACCGAACCAATGATAACATTTTTAATATGCCATTGTAAATCTCCCCCAAAAGCTCCTTTTGCAGAAGTCCATTGTTCTGTAAAATAGAGATTTTTATTTGGATGAAGTGTATGTACTTTTGACAATGCACTAATATCACCCGCATACAAATGAAATGCCGAACCGTCAATGTATTGATTGGCATCATTATCATTCAAGACATTGATGGGATAATCTGGATTATCACAGTTGTGATCCCAAACTACAATTTTGGTTTTGATATTTTCTTTACGAAAAAGTGGTCCTAAATTATTCTTGACAAAATTCGCTTGGTCAGTAAAACTCATGACCATACTTGGATTATTCCCACCATGCTGAGGTTCGTTTTGTAGCGTTAAGGCATCAATCGTTATTCCTTCTTTTTGCATTTCAGAAATGTACTTTGCCAAATATTTTGCATAAACTGAATAGTATTCAGGAGACAAATTTCCACCGATTGATTTCCCATTAGTTTTCATCCAAACAGGTGCCGACCAAGGACTTCCCATAATTTTAATGGATGGATTAATTTTGAGAATCTCTTTTAGGATTGGAATGAGATACTCTTTATCAGGTGCTAAAGTGAATTTAGCCAGATTTTCATCTTTCTGTCCACTCTCTAAATCGTTATAACTAAATACTTTTTCGTCTAAATCAGAAGCCCCAATACTGATTCTTAAATAACTGATTCCGATAGATTGAGCTTCTTTTCCAAATAATTCATTTAATAAATTACTTCTTTCAGTCGTACTTAAAAGCCCAATTAATTTGGCACTTCCTCCTGTTAAAGTAAAGCCAAATCCATCGATACTCTGAAATTCTTGTGTTGAATCAACTTCAATTGTCGGGTTAGTGCTGATACTTTTTAAGAAAGAAACATCTTGTTGTTTTTGTAATAAAATAGATTGGTCTGAAGTAGTTAGCCAATAACTCAAGGTTGGATTATTAGGCGAAACGGGCGTAGTAACGACAGGTTGTTGAGGTAAAATATTGGTATTGATAGATTTACCATCGCAAGCCCAAATTAAAAATAAAATAATTGTTTGAATAACAGAGCGCATATTTGTAGGATAAATCGTCTAAGAAAGACAAGTGAAGATTTACGATAAGTAAAAATTGAGATTAAAACCTATAAGGATTTAGACATTTAATCTGAATCCTTATAGGATGTTCAATTTTATTTAGTAGTTAGGATTTTGTTTGATTTTAGTGTTTTCTAATTCTTTGAAAGGAATCGGAAATACTTCGTTTTTACCAGCTTTGAAACCTCTGCTTGCTAAAACAGTAGCCGCTTTTCCAGTTCTTACCAAATCAAACCAGCGATGCCCTTCGCAAGCAAGTTCCAAGCGACGTTCATTAGCAATGGCATTTAATGAAACTGGAATAGAAGGCAAACCTACTCTTGAGCGAACTGCATCTAGTAAAGCTTGCGCTCTTGCACCTGTTCCGCCCAATGCTTCTGCTTCCATCAAATAAGTATCTGCCAATCTGATAAGGTAAGAGTTTTGTCTAAAATTCAATTCGATATTTCCTAAACCAGTAGAAACATCTGCTTGCTTCGGCATGAATTTATTGATAAAATAACCTGTGTCTTGGTAAGCAGAAATATAATTAACTTGTTTCGCTGCTTTCAAGGTTTTAGCATCTAAAATAGTTGCTGAAAATCTTGGGTCATCTTTTAAAGCATCGTATAAATCTTGTGTGATAGGATTAAACGCCCAACCTCCAGAGTAATATGCTGGTGCGGTAGAACCCGCTGGTCTAGTTAATGTTCTTGGTCCAACCATTTGTACAACAGTATTCCCTTCGTCTGTACCAGAACCCCAGTTTCCCCAACCTGCATTACTTGCACTTGTATGTGCCACTTCTAAAATACCTTCACTATTAAACTTGTTGGCAAAAACCCATAAATCAGCAAAATTACTTAGTAATTTATATCCATAAGGGTTTGCTCCTCCCGGCGTTCCGTTAACGATGGCAAGTTGAGCAGCCGCTTCCGACAATTTTTTATCATACAAATACACTTTGCCAAGTAATGCTTGTGCAGCACCTTTGGTTAGTCGTCCTGCGTCAGCCGCAGGAACTGTATTGGGTAAAACTGGAATTGCTTCATTTAAATCTTTTTCAATTTGTGCATAAATTGCCGAAGGTTCAGCCTGAACAACATTATAGATTTCAGAAGAAGGAAGCGGACTTGTAATAAGTGGAATATTCTTGAACAACCTTACCAAATTGAAATAATATAAAGCTCTTAATGCCTGTGCTTCGCCCACATAACGTGCTTTCAAAGAAGCATCCATTGAAATGGCGGGCAATTTTGACAATAAGAAATTAGCTCTAAAAACACCTTGGTAATGATCGCCCCAATAACTTGCTGGCACTGTCGTCGGACTAAGTGTATAATTTGAAAAAGTCTGTAAACCAACGCCATCAGTCGCACCGCCACCGCCAGCTACGTGGTCGTCTGAACCAGCATTAAGCATGGTGACCATGTTTTCAAAACCACCAGAATTTTTTCTCATTACATCATACACAGCTACCAAACCTGCGAAAGCTTCAGATTGGTTGGTATAATAACTTGCCTCTAAACTGCTTCCTTTCGGGAGTACTTCTAAGTAGCTTGAACTACAAGAAGTAAGAATAGATGTTGCTAATGCGATTACAGAATATTTGAATGTATTACGTTTCATCTTTTATAATTTTTTCCTTAAAATTTTAAATTAACACCAAATTGAATTGAACGAGCTTGAGGATAATAACCTCTGTCAATTCCAAAAACATTACCTCCAATTTCTGGGTCATAACCAGTGTATTTTGTAATTGTCAGGAGGTTTTCGGCTGTTAAGAACAATCTTAATTTACTTGCTCCAATTTTGTTCACAACTTTATTTGGAAGCGTATAACCTAATTGAATAATTTTAAATCTTACAAAATCGCCATCTTCTAAGTAGAAATCAGATGCTTTTCCAAAGTTTCCGTTTGTATCATTATTGGTTAATCTTGGATAGTCGTTTGAAGTACCTTCTCCCGTCCAGCGATTCAATACTTTTGTTTGATAGTTTGCATTCAAAATATCTAGGCGACGAAGTCCTTGGAAAATTTTGTTCCCACCAGAAGCTTGAGCGAAAATCATACAATCAAAGTTTTTATAATCCATATTGATATTCAAACCGATTGTATATTTTGGTAAGCCATTGCCAAGAAATGTCTTGTCATTATCATTAATGGTTCCATTTCCATCAGTATCAACCCATTTGAAATCACCCGGTTTTGCATTAGGTTGAATAACATTTCCTTCTGCTGTTTTGTAGGCGGCCACTTCAGCAGCATTTTGGAAAATCCCAGCGTTTTGAAATCCAAAGAAAGCATTATAAGGTTGTCCTACTTGTGTTCTGGTAATTGAACCCATTGATTGAAAACCAGCAGCACCAGAAGTAATAAAAGAGATACCATTTCCTAAAAATGTTACTTCGTTTTTCAAGAAAGAGACGTTTCCATTTGTTGAGAAATTGAAGTCACCAAAACGTTTTCTATAACCCAATTCAATTTCAACACCTCTGTTTTCCATATCAGCAACATTGCCTACTGGACTACTCGTTGCGCCAACATATCCCGGTAAAGTAATCGTCTGTAAAATTCCAGAAGTTTTTTTGCGATAAACTTCCAAAGTCAAGGTTAAGTTATTGAATAAAGTAGCATCAATACCAATGTTGGTTTGGGCTGTTTCTTCCCATTTCAAATCAGGATTTGAGGGCGCACTTGGACTAAATCCTGTTGAAATATCCACGCCACCAGTTCCATAAGTATAATTTCTTCCGCCCACAATCGTCGATAAATACCCAAAATTCAGGATGGCGTCATTACCAGTCACACCGTATCCACTTCTGATTTTCAACGATTTAACGATGTTATTTTCTTTCCAGAAGTTTTCATTTGAAACGATCCAACCCGCTGAAAATGAAGGGAAAATACCGAATTTGTTATTGCCTCCAAATCTTGAAGAACCATCTCTACGGATAATCCCTGTGAACAAATATTTTTCATTAAAATCGTATGTTAAACGGCTGAATAATGAAGTTACACGATGTTCAGTTCCAGTATAAGCGCTACCTGTTCTTTGTGCCGCAGGAAGTGAAAAGTTGAAAGAAGCGTCTTCATAAGTATTAATAGGCAAATCTGAATAAGTAATATTCGTTCCGCTTGTGATGTTGTCGATGTAAAGTCCTTGCCCTAATAAAATACCCACATTATGCTTATTGAATTTTTTATTATACAAAACGGTATTTTCGATATTCCACCCCAAACCTGTGTTTGAACCTCTGCTAAAAGTATTTTTAGCCGCTCCTGAAGTAGCACTTAAATAATATTTAGGCGTAAAGAAGTCGCCACCCCAATATGAAAGCTTTGCCCCAATCGTACTTTTAAATTTTAAGTTTGAAATCGGTGATACTTCTAGGAAAGCATTCCCTACAAAATCATCTGCCCAATCAAAGTTGCCTAATCTTATTTTTTGATAAGCAATTGGGTTCGTCATTTCTTGCCCAACAATAGAAGATATTCCATAAGGTCTTCCTTCGCTATCTCTCAGAACAGGATTACTTGTATAGGTTGTCGAAGCCGCCGCAGTTGGGTCAGTTACTACCAATGGAGTAGTTGGGTCTAAGTTAATCGCCGAACTTAAAGGTCCACCAAATTCACTATTGGTATTTCCTAAACCAACTGTTTTTTGATGAGAATACGCCAAGGTTTGTCCAATCGTAATGTACTTTGAAAGCTTATGCGTCGAATTCAAACGAAGGTTATCTCTGCGATAAGAAGAAATGTCTTTTAAAACAATGCCTTCTTGGCTTTGTGTTCCAGCCGAAAGGAAGAAACTCGAAACATCATTTCCCCCACTAATACTCAATTCATGGTTTGTTCTTTTCGCATTATTATTGAAAATCTCGGCTTGCCAATCTGTTCCTGCACCTAATGAAGATGGATTTGGAAAAAGTACCGCACCACCAGCAGCTTGCGATTTTTCATTCATGATAAGCCCATACTCCGAAGCATTCAATAAATCTAACTGTTTTGCGGGTGCTGATGAACCCACAAAACCTGTATAATTCACACTTAGTTTCCCTGATTTCCCCTTTTTAGTGGATACTAAAATTACGCCTGAGGCTGCCCTAGCACCATAAATTGCCAAAGAGGCCGCATCTTTTAATACTTCAATTGATTCAATGTCTGACTGGTTGATAAAACCAATTCCGCCATTATCAATAATTACTCCGTCAATAACCCAAAGCGGATTATTCCCTCCGTAAGTATCAAAAGTAGTAAGACCACGCACACGAACGGTTGAAGCCGAACCCGGTTGACCAGCATTAGCAGCAATCGTTACTCCTGAAACACGTCCTTGTAGTGCGGTTTCTATGCGACCACTCGGAATATTCTCAAGGTCTTTTGCCTTTACACTTGAAATCGCACCCGTTACCACACTTTTTTTTTGTGTGCCGTAACCAATCACCACTACTTCATCTAGTCCTTTGATGTCTTCTTCCAAAGTAACATTTATTAAAGTAGTTTTTCCTACTGCTTTTTCAATGGATTTGTAACCAATAAAAGTGAAAACCAACACATCATTTGGTGTTGCACTTATCTGGTACTCTCCAGCCGAATTGGTTGTCGCCCCTCTTGTAGTGTTTTTAACAGTAATCGAGACGCCAGAAATAGGCACGTTCAAATTCGCATCAATCACTTTTCCTCGTACTTCAACCGACTGCCCAAAGACAGAAAGCGTACTCATACTCAGTAATAATAAACATAAGTAGTTTTTAAATTTCATAAAATTTTAAGATTAAAAATTTGGAATAAATAATGAGTTTAGCAATCAACTCAATAGAAAGAATCAATAAAACTTAATTCCTGAGTTGCTCAAAAACCGAGGGCAATATTAAAGGAGAGTGCATCTTCAACGGAAAAAAACGCATACACTTCAATTACGTTTGACACTAAAAATCAATACGTTACTATTACACTTATATATGTATCTATTTAATTATCAATATTTTAGCAGAACTATTTAATATAAATATTTACATATATAATTGTATATTTGTAAATATTAAGATGATGTATCCCATTAAAATTAGAGACACCATGAAAAAAATATCCTCAATTTTTAGAGGTATAACAATACTATATTTTCAAATTATTTGTAATGCTGATGTATTATCTCAATCAATGCAGGCATTCAATCAAGATAATTTTGCAAATGCTAAACCTGCTATTTTAAGTTTTGCCAAGAGTGACTTTAAAAGTGATTCTCATTTTAGTATCGGATGTGAAGCGAATGATGGTACCATGTTTTTCGGTAATTATGAAGGCGCTATTAGTTATGATGGCAACAATTGGAGAAAAATATTTTTACCCAATAATTCTTCTATTTATAGTTTAGTAAAAACGCAAAGTGGAGAAATCTATGCAGGAGGTTACAATGATTTTGGCGTATTGAAAAAAGATATTTATGGAAAATATGTCTTCCATTCGATGGTTAACCAATTGAAATTATCGAATCGAAATTTTGAGAATATATGGAGAGCAAATAGTATCGGAGAACACATCATTTTGATGTCTTATAACGAACTTATCGTTATTTTTAAAAATGTAGCAACGATTATTAGTGCGCCTAAAACCTTTGTTTACGGTAATCAGATTGGAGAAAATTACTTTATTCAAGATTTTGAAAAAGGGTTTCTGTCTTTAAATCTATCTAGCAAAAAATTAGAACCTGTTTTTCCTGCAAGCTATTTCAAAGATGAGGTTACTACTGCTATTTTGCCAACCAAAGTATTGTATGAAATATTGATTATGACCCGTAGCGGGAAGATTTTTTTAGGCAATGTTCAAACTAAAAAAATAACAATTATTAAAGAAGTATTCTCTGCCAATGATAATGACCAGCTAAATTGTGGCATCCAGAAAAGTGACGATTTATATTTATTAGGAACGCTCAGTTCTAAGCTGTTGTGGTATAATTACAAAAACAATACACTTTCATACAATACTGAATTTCAAGATGTTATCAAAAACAATCCGATTATCAATCTTTTTGTAACATCCCAAGGAGACATTTGGGTTTTAAAAAATAATGGATTGAATTTTTTAACCTACAATTCATCTTATCAGAATATTTTTGATAAAGCTTCTATTTATGACATTCTGGTTAAAAACAAAAAAGTGTATTTGGCAACTAACCAAGGGATATTCTACGCTACTCTTCCAAACAATAATTTAAGTAATCATTATGATTTTAAGGCTATTCCTACATTAAAAGGACAGACATGGACAATCCAAAGTTTTGGCGACGATATTATCGCTTCACATAATATTGGCATCCTAAAAATTACGGATAATGGTTATAAAAAGATTTCAAACCCATCAGGGTTTTGGAAACTTACCCCGATTCCGAATAAAGCTGGTTGGTATTTGGGTTCAAATTATAATGGTTTGTATCTGGTAAAAAACAAAAATAAAGACTGGTTCATCGAAAATAAAATTGAAGGTTTTAACGAATCTACTCGTGATATTTCTCCCGATAAAAATCCCAATACTTATTGGGTTTGTCATGGCTACAAAGGCGTTTTTCGCATCAGAATCGACAATGATTATCAACGAGTAGAATCCGTTGAGAACTATACAAATACCAATGGATTTACTTCTCCTTTTAACATTAATGTCCATAATTATCAAGGAAGACCCATTTTCACAACGAATACAGGCATCTACCAATTTGACGAAAATACTAATTCTTTTATCCCGCACAGTACGCTGAACAAAGTCCTAAATCCACAAAAAAACACTAGGAAAATCTTTGAAACAAAAGATAAAACTTGGGCGATTGAAGACGATGAATTAGGATATTTTACTGAAAAAGGTTTAGTCTTCGAGAAAAACCTTTTCCTTAACCTGAAAGGAACATTCAATAAAGGAATGGAAAGTATATTGCCTCTTGACGCTGAAAAAGTATTGGTAGGAACACATAACGGGCTTTTTTTATATGATACCAAAGTGCCAAAGCTCAAAACCCAGCCCCTTACTCAGATTAGTAGAATGTGTTATTTAATTAGCCAGACAGAAAATGAGCTTCCTATTAATAATACCAATCAAGAATTACTCATTCCGAATGGTGCAGAAGTAGTGAGGATTGAATTTGCAGTGCCACAATTAATCTCAAATATTGGCGTACAGTACAGTTATAAACTTACTAATACTGATAAAGAATGGTCAAATTGGACGACAAATCCATTCAAAGAATATACCACCTTAAGTCCGGGGAATTATGTTTTTTTAGTAAAATCAAGGAACCTTTTGGGCGTAGAAGCAAAGGAAGCGAGAATGGTTTTCACGATAAAACCTAAATGGTATCAAACTACTTTAGCGTACTTCATTTACATTATTTTAACAGCTATTATACTAAGATACATCTACTTATCTATTAAAAAAAGGTTAGAAAACGAACACCTCAAAACCAGAAATGAAATAGAAAAATCCAAAAAACTGATTGAATTAGAATTAGAACAATTGAAGCTTAAAGAAGATAAAGCGCAGATTGATAAATATACGGAAGAATTAGACAGAGACATTATTGTAAAAAGTAAAGAACTAGCGAATTATACATTGATGCTGAGTCAGAAATCTGAAATTTTTCAAGAAATAAAAACCGATTTACAAGAACTAAAAACGCTGCTAAAAAGCGATGAGTCGAAAAAGAAGTTATTTGAGATTTATAAAAAATTAAACTCACAGAAAATCGGCAATGATTTTATAGAAATTTTTGACGTTAATTTTGAAAAAGTAAACCATGATTTCTTCAAAAAACTCAAAAGTATCAATCCAGAATTATCTCAAAGAGAATTACGACTTTGTGCTTTCGTAAAAATGGATTTTAGCAATAAACAAATCTCCCCACTTTTAAATATTTCAGCAAGAGGCGTAGAAACTGCAAGACTAAAAATTCGTAAAAAACTACAAGTGCCACATGAAGAAAGTCTAAGTGTTTTTCTTGAAAAAATTGTTTGAAATGAGCCTGAAAACAAATTCACCTTCTCATAATTTCTTTCGAGAAGGTGAATGATTGAATTAATATTAAATAGGTTTAGGTTTGACTTATCTCACAATTTAAAATATTCAAAGCAAACATTTATCTTAAAACATATCTTTGAAACCCAGCATTAACACTTTCATTAATAACCAGGATTCTGATAATATGTTCCTCCTTCCTGAAGAGCATTTAAGAAACTAGATGGAATAGGTTTTACTTCATTTATGCCATTTCTAAAAAACTGTCCTACATCTGGATTTGTATCCGATAAATAGGTTTTACTTAATTTTTTAGTACGTTTTAAGTCATAGTATCGTACATATTCTCCGCATAATTCACGGGCTCTTTCATCCAAAACAGTTTGAACTGTTACTGAACTAGTGAGTGGACTTGCACCAGCTCTTGTGCGTACTTTATTGATATAAGTAATAGCATTAGTTCCACCGTTGGCATAAATGGCAGCTTCAGCAGCAATTAAATATACTTCAGACATACGCATCATGAATGTTGCATTCAAGTTTCCGTATCTATTACTTGTTGCATTGTTCACGTAATAATTGCTACTGTTATGCTTTATTAAAGATGGATAAAAACCTAAAAATGGATTTGTTACGGTTGCAGGTTCTCTATTAATCCTATTATAAGTCATTTTCACAGTTTTATTCGCAACATCATAAACATCGTTATAATCTACTACAAGATGTTTTTGATTTAGCTTAGTAGCTACTTTTGTTACATAATCAGTATCATTAGGATGAATAAAGTCGATACTTGTATTTCCTGCAACAACATTATCTGTGTTTTTAACTGTTGAACTACGGTCAAAGGTTCTTAAATTGGCATCAGACCAAGTAAAAGAAGGTCTATTAACCGTCCAAGTAGTCTGAAACGATTTATGATAACGTGGATCTAAAGTACCATTGCTTTGTACAAAAAGGTCTAATAAATATTGACTAGGCATAAATGAGCCTGACGACCTTCTACCCCAAGTAGTATAATCTTCCAAAGTAAACTTCATTGCTGGAAAATCAGTAACAGCACAGTAAAATAGTTCGTTGTTCATGTTCATTACCCAACCATTATTACTTACTCCACCCACCACAAAACGATGCGCCCACAAAGCTTCTTTATTCTGTAAATTATTCGTTTCAAGAAACACTTCATCAAAAGTAGGATACATATAAGTATTGTATTGTCCGCCTCCTGACTCACAATCATCAATCAACGTTTTTGCAACTTCTAAGGCTTTAGGTGCAAACGCCTTTGAATCATCATATTCAACTGTTTGCAAATATGCTCTGGCTAAAAAACCCATTGCCGATTTCTTCGAAGGAATAGTAATGACGCTTGTCGTTGGTAACCATTTTGACGCAAATTCAAGATCTGGAATAATGATTGTTTTGTATATTTCAAGCGAAGTTATTCTTTCTGGACGAGTATTCACCGTTGCAATTGGTTGGGTTGGAGCGGTTACTCCTCCAAAATGTTCAACTAGGTTGTAATAATACATCGCTCTCATAAAGTAGGCTTGTGCTACTGTAGCATTCTTTTCTTCAGCCGTTTTGAAAGGTGCCATTTCAGCATATTTTATGGCAAGATTACAATAACCAATACCATCGTAACAAACATTCCATACTGTATTTAAAGTATTGGTTGGAATGTTTGATGTTCCGCCCCATTTGAAGAAATTAATATTAGAAGTAGGGCTATTTTTGGCATTTGTCCAGATGTCTGTTCCTGCTTCGCTAAACATCATCCATTGATTAAAACCATACAATTGACGCTCCATTCCGAAATAACAATTATTCAGTAATTTTTTATATCCGTCAACTGAAGAAGAAGCTAGGGCATCTAAGGTAAAACCAGATAGGTTTTCCTCTTCTAAAGTACAAGAGCTTAATCCCCCTGTTCCTATAAGTACAGGTATTAATAATATTTTTATAAACTTTTGAAGTTTCATGACTTTACGCTAATTAGAAGGAAACATTGAGACCTAACACAAAAGTGGCAAACAGAGGGAAAGTATCAGAGCCATTTGTCTCTGGGTCGGTATCTCTGATTGATTTTTCTTTTGTAAATACTAAGGGATTATAAACTGTAGCATAAACTCTGGCTTTATTCATTAAAGCTAGTTTTCTTGCTTTTTCAGGAAGTGTATAACCTAAAGTAACTGTTTTAAGTTTTACGAAAGAACCATCTACATAGGTTAATGAAGCAATTCCTGTAGTACTTCCAACACCCGGACGTGGGAAATAAGCGCCTTGATTTTCGGGTGTCCAATAATCAATGCCAGCAGGTTGTCCTTCATCATTGCCACGATACCAACCTAAAAGCTTGCTTTGAATTGTTTGTCCCCAACGAACCATCACAAAAGTACCCAAATCGAAGCCTTTGTAGTTAAAACTATTATTAAGTCCCAATAACCACTTTGGAGCTGTTGTTCCTAATATCATTCTATCAGAATCTGCATAAGTATGTACACCACCGTCACTTACGCCATTCACAATTCTTTCATTCGTTGCTACTTTTACATAGCCCGGTTTTGCACCATATTTTGCGGCTTCTTCCTGCTCTTCAGTTGACCATATTCCTAAGTATTTAAAATCATAAAGTGCTCTAACGGGGTATCCTTCGAATAGCCTTTCAGCAATTACATCGCCATCTGGCAAATCAACAATTTTCTCTTGATTTCTGGTAAACGAGAAATTTGAAATCCATTTAAATTTTGAATTACTGATATTAATCGTTCTTAAACTAATCTCAAATCCTTTGTTATTCGTCACCCCAATATTTTGCCATGTTTGAAGCGGTGAACCCCAAGCAGTTATGGCAGCAGTAATTGGCAATGTTCTTCTAAACAAAAGTCCTTTAGTATCTGTATTGTAAAAATCTAGGGATAAATCTATGCGGTTTTTAAAGAGTGATAAATCTAATCCAAGATTTAGGTTATAGCTTCTTTCCCATGAAATTTCAGGATTAGAAAAAGTACCAACATTCTGAACGTGTGATACGAGTGCTCCATTAAGTGAGACAGCCTGATAAGTGATGGCTTGCGTTTGAGAAGAATAAGCATCCATTCCTCCTGAATTTCCAGTAACACCATATCCCGCTCTTAGTTTTAAATCATTGATAACTCTTTTGGTTCCAGCCATAAATCCTTCATCAGAGATACGCCATGCACCAGCTACAGCAGGGAAATTACTCCATTTGTGTCCTTTTGCTAAATGTGAAACTCCGTCCCATCTATTGGTGAATGTTAGTAAATATTTCCCTCTGTATGAGTAATTTACTCTTCCTGCAAAAGACAACCTTGTTTTCTTTTGATAAGAAGAACCTATGCCAAATTTTTGGGTTCCATTACCAATATTATAGAACAAATAGCTGTCTAAATCCTGACCTTGTCCTAATGAATTATTATTTTCAGACCTGCTATCTGCCCATGATGTGATTCCTGTAATGGTAAAATTATGGTCATCAAGAAATGTTTTATTATATGTTGCTGTATTTTCCCAAATATATCCGTAGCCGTTAGAGTCATTAAGAGTAGCCAATGGTAAGGTATAACCAGAAGGCGGTAATGCCGAAGACTGTTTCCCAATGTATCTACCTTGTCGGCTACTATTTAATGTTAATCCAATGTTTGAACGAAAGATTAAACCTTTTACAGGAGTTAATTCCAAATAACTGTTCAATACTCCGTATGTTGAACGAGTATTATCAGCGTATTGATTTGGAATTTCATCACCAAGTGGTGTTAGCTCTCCATCGATAAATTCTGCATTGATATTTCCAAATTCGTCTCTAGGTTTTCCGAGTGGAAAAGCAGGAAGTGATTTTGTGAAAATATTATTATTTCTAGCATTTCGTACGGTATAATTTAAGTTAAGATTCGTCCCAACTTTTGCCCAAGTACTGAAAGTATGGTCTAAATTTAACCTTACTCCTCCCCTAGACTGATTCTCTCTTGGCAACAAACCTCCTTCTCTTGTATATAAAAATGAAGTATAAACTTTTGTTTTAGGTCCGGCTGTAGTGAACGATAAATTATACTTCTCCTGAGTCGCTGAGTTATTAACTAATTCGTCTGTCCAATCTATCCATTGTCCTTCATTGTAAGCATTTAAAATATTGACATTGGTAAAAATCTGAGACATATCGTCAGGATATGCACCGTTGGTAGTTCTATAAAGTTCTCTTCTGTAATTAGCATATTCTTCTCCAATCATACTATGAGTATAATGTGGCTTGCCACTTACTCCATAAAAAGAATCAAAATCAATAGACGTTTTTCCTTCTTTTCCTCTTTTCGTTGTGATAATAATTACCCCATTTGCACCAGCCGAACCATAAATTGCCGTTGAAGAAGCATCTTTTAAGACATCAATGGTAGCAATATCTGAAGGATTTATTTGAGAGTAACTCGCTTGAATACCATCAACAATATATAAAGGAGAGTTATCTCCATAAACAGAACGATTTCCTCTAAGCAATACATCTGCATCTGTTCCAACCGCCCCCGACAGTCTGTTAATATCAGCTCCCGCAATTTTTCCTTGCAAAGCTTCCATTACATTATTTACTGGAGTCGCCGTTATATCTGCTTCACGGATAGAAACCACAGAACCAGTTAAGTCTCTTTTTTTAGCTGTTCCGTATCCAATAACCACTACTTCGTCCAAAGCGTTGTTTTCTACCGATAATTGAACGTTGATTACAGATTGATTTCCAACGTTTTTCTCTATGGATTTATAGCCCACAAAACTGAAAACCAACGTAACATCTTTGTCGGAAACAGAAAGTTTATAATTCCCCTCTCCATCTGTGGTCGTTCCCGTGTTTGTCCCTTTTACAACAACATTTACGCCAGGAATACCAACACCACTCTCATCGGTTACTTTACCCGAAACCTGAAAAATAGAAGCAACTGTAACCTCTTTAAGTTCTGAAAGCCTTAGCATACTTATCGCATTATCCAGCACTATCTGTCGTCCCGAAACTTCATATTTTAATTTGATAGGTGTGAGTACTTTATCTAGTACTTCTTTTACGGTTGAATTACTAAGATTTACCGTAATTTTTTGTTCGCTGTCTATCAAACGGGAGCTATATACGAAATGAATATTTGAGTTCTTTTCGATGATACGTAATACTTCTTTTACACGCTGGTTATTTACCTTTAGTGTTATCGTTTGGCTTAAGACATCCTGTCCTTTCAATGAAGTAGCAAACGAAAGGTTCATAAATACGGTAATCAGGCAAAGTTGGTAAAAAGTTAACTTCATTGTTTGCCAAATAAAATTGTAAATCTTTAGATTTTTTTTCATACATTAGTACGTTAAAAATGGAACATTTTGACATAGACATCCTGTAATTCCGCCCAAGGAATTGGATGTTCCTGAGCCGATAAACGTAGGACTTTATCGGCTCATCCTTTAAATAATACTTTGGTTTGGCTTGTTACATAGGCAATTGCATTGTTATATTTCCTTATTATTCTATCAATATTTATGGCAAAGCTTATCTGCAACCTGTACCTGTTACAAGTATTTTATCATCGCTAGTTTTGCGATAATCTGCATGAACTGCTTTACAAATAAGTTTTAATTTTTCAGTCAAGGGTTCATCCGTCAATGAAGCAGTAATGGGACAAGAACCCAATACAGCATCATCATAAATAATATCTATTTGATAGGCTTTTTCAATGCGTTTAAAAATATCTCTGACATTTGTTTCTTCAAATTCAAATGACATTTGCTCTATAGGTGCTTCAATTTGAGTTTTAACAAATGCTTCGGTTGGATTTACTTGTGTAATCTGATTTTTTTCAAAAACAGCTTTTTCTCCTTTCTCAAGTACAATTCCAGTAAGTTCTTTATGTTGTTCTTGTTCGGTTGCTTCTTCCGTTCCAGTTTTGAAAATGGCGACCTTCCCCGTTTTTACAGATACTACAATCTTTTGTGTTGGATAAGCACTTATGTTAAAACTTGTTCCAAGTACTTTAGTCGTGATTTGGTTGGCATGAACATAAAATGGCTTATTAGCATCTTTGGCTATTTCAAAAAACGCTTCGCCCGTCAAATACACTTCTCGCTTCTTTTCTGAAAAATTACTTGGATACGAAAGCTTTGTTCCTTCTTTCAACAAAATCGAACTCCCATCAGGTAAGTTGACTAGTTTTAATGATGTTGAAATATTTTCTACTTCTACCAATTCATATTGTTTGGAAGCCGATACAATTTGGTTTTCGTAAGAATTGATTGATTTTGAAGAATTTTGAAGAAAATAAAACGATAAAAAAAACGCCAAACCAGCAACAGCGGCGGCTGAAGCCCAATACCAAATTCTATAAGATTTAACAGTAATTGTTTGCTCTATTTGTTCTATTCTTTCAAAAATAGATTCTTTAAGTGCTTTAATTTCTGTATTTGATACATCTGTTTCAACTACTTGATTCGCCAACATCACAAGTTGAATGGCTACTTCAAGGTCTTCTCTTTTAGATGGATTTGTACTTAGCCAATTTTGCCAAAAAATTTCTGAAGATGAATTAGGCGTAGTTACCCATTGGATGAAAAAATCATCCTTAGCAAGTTCTTCTGGGGAGTAATGTAAGTAACTTCTCATTTAGTATTAATTCTAGGAATTATTGTCCTTTATAAGTACAGAGAAGTTTTTTTGATTTTACTACCAAAAGAAATGTGATTTTTTTTTGATTTTTTTAAATAAATATAATCCAGATGAGCAAAACAATCATGATAGATAGTTTTTTACGAAGTTTTCCAAGCGCATTTTGAAGAGTATTGGCTACAGTTTGTTCTTTTAAATCTAGGAGTTCGGCGATTTCCCTGATTTTGAGATTTGAATAATATTTGAGCGTAATAATTTCACGTTCTCTTTCAGATAATGCTTTCAGAGATTCTTGAATCTGTACTTGTTGATGATTTTCTGTTTCAAGGTCACAAAAAGCAGTTTCTGGAGAAATTTCAGCATCGAATGAATAAGCATCATTTAAATTTTCTCCTGTAGAAAGTTCCTCTTTCATCAACCTAACCACTGTTCTTCTCAAAGAACGATACAGATAAAATCGTACTTGAACATCTTCTGTAAGGTTATTTCTATATTGCCAAATATCAACAAATACATCCTGAACAGCATCTTTAGCCAAGGATTTGTCTAGTGAAATTTTGTAAGCATAAGTAATCAATTCTCGACTAAGTGCATCAAACAATGCTCCTAAGGCACTTTTATCCCCTTTGATAATTTCTTGCCAAAGTGCTTCTAGTGAGGGCAAATCATTCTTCTCCATTTAGATATTGAATTGGTACAATTTATACTTTGTTTAATTATAAAGGTTAAAAAGCAAGGATTATACTTAAATCACTTTTCCAAATTTAATTTTCTTACTGTTTT
Organism: Arcicella lustrica; assembly: GCF_034930985.1. Classification (NCBI taxonomy): domain Bacteria; kingdom Pseudomonadati; phylum Bacteroidota; class Cytophagia; order Cytophagales; family Flectobacillaceae; genus Arcicella; species Arcicella lustrica. The sequence continues at coordinate 103,845 of NZ_JAYGIM010000018.1, read as the reverse complement.
ACATTTAAATGCAAAAGAACAATTTTTTCTGGCTAAGCTACTATTTCTTAGATTTTTACTTCACGAATTCGTTTCGGCAACGTTGCCGGCAACGATTGCACAAAAAAAGATAAAATTTTGTTTGCTAAATCCAATATACCGACTGAATATTGAAGCTTACTAAGCTAAAAATCTCACTAATCCTTACCTTTCCACTTCCTGAAATTTTGATTATTTGTATAAGTATCGTAAAATATAACATCATGAAAAAAAGAATCTCTTTGTTAATTGCCATTTCATCGGCAATGTTTTGTAATAGTCTTGTAGCGCAAAAAACGCCTACTTATAGTTGGAAAAATCTTCCAAAAATAGTCCAACCAACTTTTGCAAAAGATACTTTTAATGTCACCAAATTTGGAGCAAAACCCGACGGTATTACTTTAAATACTCAGGCAATTAATGATGCCATTACTGCTTGTAGCAAGAAAGGTGGTGGTGTAGTACTTGTGCCAAATGGCATGTGGTTGACAGGACCAATTGTGCTAAAAAGTAATGTAAACTTACACATCAGGAAAGCCGCTACGCTTTTATTTACGGAAGATAAAAGTCAGTATCCATTGGTTGAAGGAAGCTATGAAGGTAAAAGTGCAGCAAGAAATCAATCCCCAATTTCTGCAACGAATCAAGAAAATATAGCCATTACTGGACAAGGAATTATAGATGGAAGTGGTGATGTTTGGCGTGCAGTAAATAAAGCGCAATTGACTGAATCAGAGTGGAATGCTAAGAAAGCATCAGGCGGAGTTTTAAAAGCAAATGGACTGACGTGGTATCCTAGCGAACAATTTATGAAAGCTAGTGTAGAAAACAGAAGTATGCTGTTGAAAGATGGCGTATCACTTCAAAGTTTTGCCGATATGAAAGATTTCCTTCGTCCTAATTTGTTGGTAATTACTAAATGCAAAAAAGTATTACTTGAAGGCGTTACTTTCCAAAATTCACCCGCTTGGTGTTTGCATCCATTGATGTCCGAAAATCTTACACTTCGTAATTTAACCATCAAAAATCCTGAATATGCCCATAATGGCGACGGCATGGATATTGAATCTTGTAAAAACTTTTTGGTAGATGGTTGTACAATTGATGTTGGCGACGATGCCATTTGTATTAAATCGGGGAAAGATGAAGAAGGTCGTAAAAGAGGAATGCCTACAGAAAACGGAATCGTTAGAAATTGTATCGTTTATAATGGTCACGGAGGTTTTGTGGTAGGAAGCGAGATGAGTGGCGGAGCAAGAAATATTTTTGTATATGACTGTACTTTTACCGGAACAGACAAGGGTTTACGTTTTAAATCAGTAAGAGGAAGAGGTGGCATTGTTGAAAATATTTATGCTAAAAATATCTTTATGAAAGACATAGCACAAGAAGCTATTTTCTTTGATATGTACTATTTCGTAAAATTCGCAACAGATAGTCCACGTGACGAACGACCTGTCGTAAATGAAGGAACTCCGATTTTCAGAAATATGAAATTTGAGAACATTGTTTGTAAAGGAGCAAATAAAGGCATTTTTGTACGTGGATTATCTGAAATGCCTATTCAAAATATTCAAATGAGCAACATTGTTTTAGACACTAAAATCGGTGCGGAATTTATAGATGCAAGTAATATTACTCTTGAAAAAGTTACACTAATTTCAGAAAACACAAAACCTGTCATTTCAGTTAATAACAGTAATGGTTTAACTTTCAATACGATACAATATAAAGCCAATGCTGAATTGCTTTTTGCTATCGCTGGCGAACGTAGCAAGGCTATTCAAATCCTACAAACGGATAGCAGTAAAGCTCAAAAAAATATAGAATTTACAGAAGGTGCTACCAAGGAAGCTATCACTGCAAGCACAGGGAAATAACGCAATTTGTCTTTAATCTATCATCATGAAAATCCTTATTTATTTAGGTATGCTGTTGAGTACTATCGGAGTATTTTCCCAAAATAAAACGGCAAATACTCCTAAGTATCCAACTTCTTTTACCGTTGCCAAAGATGGAAGCGGCGACTTCAAAAGTATTCAGGAAGCTGTTAATAGCTTCCGAGACCATTCGCAAGTACGAGTAAAACTGTATATTAAAAATGGTATTTATGAAGAAAAAGTGGTCATTCCATCATGGAAACCCAATATTCATATCATTGGCGAAAGTAAAGATGGTGTAATCATTACTGGCAATGATTTTTCTGGAAAGCCTTACCCAAATGGTTTAAAAGACGCTACTGGAAAAGATAAATTCAGTACTTATACTTCACACACAGTACTGGTTGATGCACCAGATATTATTATTGAAAACCTGACGATTCAAAATACAGCTGGACGTGTAGGACAAGCGGTAGCACTTCATGTAGAAGGCGACCGATTTGTCTGTAAAAATTGTATTTTATTAGGCAATCAAGATACGCTTTATGTTGCCAGAGAAGGCACAAAACAGTATTTTCAGGATTGTCATATTGAAGGAACGGTAGATTTTATTTTTGGAAAATCTACTGCTGTTTTTCAATCATGTACGCTAAAAAGTTTATCAAATTCCTATTTAACGGCTGCGGCTACTCCACCCTATCAAGCTTTTGGTTTTGTGTTTTTTGATTGTAAGCTGATTGCTGATTCAACTGCCCAAAAAGTGTATCTTGGTCGTCCGTGGCGACCACATGCTAAAACCGTTTTTATCAGAACAGCGATGGGCAAACATATTGCTCCCGCTGGATGGGATAATTGGGGAAATAGCGAAAATGAAAAAACTGTTATTTATGCTGAATATCTATCTACTGGCGAAGGCGCAAAACCAGAACAAAGAGTCGCTTGGTCTAAACAATTCAACAACAAAATATTAAAACAGTATTCTCTAGCAAACATTTTTGCGAACGATAACCCTGAAAAACCTGAGTCGAGCAATTGGTTTATCATTCAATAAATCAGTTGAAGATATAAACTATAAGTATTTTCAGTTAAATTCTTAGTATTAGTCAATTATAAGAATACTTATCTCTCAAAATTAAAAGAACTATGAAGTTAAAAATTGCAACAATCCTAGCGTTAAATCTGGGAATGGGCATCAGCCATATTAATGCACAGACAAAAAATACTGTTTCTAAAGTTTGGGTAGCAGATTTAGGAAATGGGAAATACAAAAATCCTGTCATCGATGCCGATTATTCCGACCCTGACGCTTGTCGGGTTGGTTCAGATTTTTATATGGTAGCCTCAAGTTTTGATGCCGTGCCGGGTTTACCGATTTTACATTCTAAAGATTTGGTCAATTGGACGATTATCGGTCATGCTCTAAAACGTCAACCACCTTACGAACATTTTTCTAAAACCCAACACGGCAATGGTGTTTGGGCGCCTGCCATTCGCTATCATAATGGCGAATTTATGATTTATTATCCAGACCCAGATTTCGGTATTTATTTAACCAAAAGTAAAAATCCAACTGGTCCTTGGTCAGAACCACTTTTAATAGAAGGAGGAAAAGGACTTATCGACCCATGTCCATTTTGGGATGATAATGGCGAAGCCTACTTGGCACATGGTTGGGCTGGAAGTCGTGCGGGTATCAAAAGTATTTTAACCATCAAAAAATTAAGTGCAGATGGCACAAAAGTATTAGACGAAGGTACAATCGTTTATGACGGACACGAAACAGACCCAACTATTGAAGGTCCAAAAATGTACAAACGCAATGGCTATTACTACATCTTTGCTCCTGCTGGTGGCGTTTCTACGGGTTGGCAATTGGTATTGCGTTCAAAAAATATCTATGGTCCTTATGAACGTAAAGTAGTGATGGATCAAGGTTCATCGCCAATTAATGGTCCCCATCAAGGCGCATGGGTAAATACTCCGCAAGGTGAAGATTGGTTTCTTCATTTTCAAGACAAAGGCGTTTATGGCAGAGTAGTACATTTACAACCGATGAAATGGCTGAACAACTGGCCAGTAATTGGCATCGACAAAGATGGCGATGGAACAGGCGAGCCTGTTTTGACCTATCAAAAGCCCAATGTTGGAAAAACCTATCCAATAAGCACTCCCGCAGAATCAGATGAATTTGATGAATCTACGTTGGGTTTGCAGTGGCAATGGCAGGCTAATCCCAAAGGTATTTGGCATACCACTAGTAAACAAGGCTTTTTAAGATTGTATTCTTATCAAGCACCTAGCGAAGCAAAAAATTGTTGGGAAATACCTAATATCTTATTACAGAAATTCCCGACAGAGGAATTTATGGCAACAACCAAACTGAATTTTAAACCTAACCCTAAAATAGATTCTGAAAAAGTAGCCTTGATTATTTTAGGTAAAAACTACGCAAATTTAGGTTTGAGAAGTAGCAAAGAAGGCATCAATTTAGTATTGGGTGAATGTATCAAAGCCATAGATAAAGCGCCCGAAACGGAAAAAATCATTACTCGTATCGAGCAAAATAAAGCTATTTATTTGCGTGTAAAAGTAAACAAAGGTGCTATTTGTCAATTTAGTTATAGTCTTGATGGACAAACATTTATCAATGCTGGCAGTGAATTTAAAGCAGAAGTTGGTCATTGGATTGGCGCAAAAATGGGCATTTATTCTACTAGAAATAACCAAACTAATGATGCTGGCTATGCCGATTTCGACTGGTTTAGAGTAACACCAATTGCGGATACAAAATATTAAAATGAAAAATAATATGTCCACCATCAAAAGAAGAACACTTATTAAAACAGCCCTTACTTTAGGACTGACTTCATTTTTTCGTCAGCATACTTTTGCCCAAGGAACATTATTCACCAAAAAAATTGAACCTTGGTCAGTTCGTATGGCGAATGCTGATATACTCCGAAATCCAGAAGGCTGGATGTTAGATTTTTCCAAAGAACTTCGTTGGGGATATTGCAACGGCTTGGTTTGTAGCGCACTTGAACAATTATGGAAACAAAACGGCGATGAAAAGTACTTTCTTTATATAAAAAAGTACGCTGATGATTTGATTAATCCAGACGGGAGCATCAAAAGCTATAAATTAGATGCCTATAATATTGATGCGCTGAATGCAGGAAAATTCCTATTCGCTTTGTACGAAAAAACGCATGATAAAAAATACAAAAAGGCTATTCAGCTTTTACGTAGCCAAATGAATACGCATCCACGTACTTCTGAAGGTGGTTTCTGGCATAAAAAACATTATCCACACCAAATGTGGCTTGATGGTTTGTATATGGCTTCGCCATTTTTGGCGCAATATGCAAAAACATTCAATGAACCAGCACTTTTTTCGGATGTAGCCAATCAAATTCTCTTGATAGACAAACACAATAAAAATTCCCAAACAGGGCTATATCATCATGGTTGGGATGAAAGTAAAGAACAACGTTGGGCGGATAAAGAAACAGGGAAATCGCCACACGTTTGGGGACGTGGCATGGGTTGGTACGCCATGACATTGGTTGATGTACTTGATTGTTTTCCGAAAGAACATCCTCAATATCAAGCCATTTTAAAGATTACTCAGTCAATGGCAGAAACCTTACAAAAATACCAAGACGAATCAACTGGACTGTGGTATCAAGTAATGGATGTGGGCAAAAAAGAAGAGAATTATTTAGAATCTTCGGGTTCCACAATGTTTGTGTACTTTCTGATTAAAGCTGCTCGACGAGGTTTAATTGATAAAAAATATATTCCGGTTGCTCAAAAGGGATATGATGGTATTTTAAAACATTTTATCCGTTTAGAAGCTGATAATATTATTTCTATCACAGATGCTTGTGCTGGCGCAGGATTAGGCGGAAATCCTTATCGGGATGGCACTTATGAGTATTATTGTAAAGAAGTAAAACGTGATAATGACCCAAAATCCGTTGGTCCTTTTATCATGCTAGCATTAGAATTTGAAGCAATTGAGAAGAGGAAACGCTAGAATTTACGAACATATTATGCTATTTCATCTATTAGCAATCAGTACATTTATTTGTAATGGTTGCTAATTTTTTTTATGCACTCCCATTTTTATCAAAAGTGATACATTTGTAGCTTTAGCGTTAATAGCATTTGAAAAACTGTAGCCGTCGCAGTGATAACATCCAAGAAAATGTTACTAATTTGTATTTCCAGTTATTTTAAAATAAACATTTCTCATTATTAGGACATTAATCACCTAAGAATTCTCTAACATTCATCGTAAACTTATTTTAATACAAAAGAAAAGCCCATGACTCACACACCCTTTTCCAAGCTAGAAACCGACATTCGTAGTAAAATTACTAGGCATTTACTCTACGATACTCCTTTATCTATTTACTTATTTGACATAGAACAAAGACGTAATGTATTTATGAATGAGCGGTATTATAAAGCTATTGGATATACTGCTCAGGAATTTGAATCACTTGGAAATAATTTCTTGGAAGCAATGATTCCTCCAGATGATTTCGAAAATCTCTACAGATTCTTAGATGAATTAACCAACTCTCCGAACGACGATTCTCATATTCTAGTTCACAGGTGTGTCTGCAAAGATGGGAGCTACAAATGGTTTAAAAATTATGTTACTGTTTTTGAAAGAGAGCCTTCTGGCGTTCCAAAACTTGTTTTGGGTATTGGCATTGAAGTAACGTTTCAGGTAGAAGCCAGACAAAAACTTTTTGAACAAATCAAAAATATTGAAAAAGTATCTTTTACACTATCACATGAACTTCGCCATGAGCATAGTAAAATATTAAGTATTCTTCAGTTTTCGAAAGATAATAAAGATATGATTGAGGTAGATGACCTACAATGGCTTGCTAATTCGCTTTACGAAAGTGCGGAAAGTATTGATAAATCTATCTATAGCATTTCACAACAATTGAACTCCATAAAATCAGAATTCATAACCCTAAATTCTAATTCTATTGAAGTATAATTTCTTGATTGGTACATTATTTTTGAAATCCTTTGAAAACACTTTATTGTGTTTTTAAAGGATTTCATTTTTAAGCTAATGGAAATTCTAATCTTCCTGCCCAATAAATTGGTATGAAGTTTAATTTCCCTTGAACGCCAAATGGTGCATTTGAAAAAATAATCGCTTGAGCAATATGAGGATAATGCTCTAACAAATAATGTAAACTTTTTAATGACCCACTTTTTCCAGATTTCACTTCTATTGGTATAATTTGTCCTTCTCTTACCACAACAAAATCAACCTCTGCACTACTTCCTGGGCTGGTTCTTGCCCAATAAGTTAATTCTTCTTTTTGTGAAGCAATAAGTTGTTGTGCTACAAATTGTTCCGCCAACATTCCATTGAAAGCAGCGGTAAGACTCTTTTTCAAGTAAATGTCCAGAAAAGACAGTTTACTTTTTCTTAACAGCAAACCAATATCAAGATGAAATAATTTGAATTGTTTTCCTGAAGGAGAAAGTGGTAAGCCCGAAATCGATACATTCTGAACTGCATTCAACAATCTGGCTGTTCTTAATACTTCCACTCCTTTTTTAATTGTGGGACTTGAAAAACGTTCTGATAAATGGGTATAAATAATTTGATTGCTAATCAATAAGGCACTTTTTTCTAAAATATCGTTTAGTGCATCTCCATCAACTGTGGGTTTATACTTTTTAAAATCTTGTTCATAGGAATACAACAAATTATCTTGAATTTCCTGTACTTCTTTAAAGTTCTGATTGCTGACAAAACTTTGTACACACTCAGGCATTCCACCTACGATAAAGTAATTGTTGACTTCTTCATTCAGTATCGTTGTTACAACTTCTGGTAAAAATGTAGGCTTTTCATTTAAAATATTGGCAACTGCATCCTTTTTTCTAGCCAATAAAAACTCATAAAATGTCATAGGATGAAGATTCATAATATCTACTCGACCAACAGGAAAAGGTTGGTTTCTAAACTCAAAGTCTAATAATGACCCTGCCGCAATAAGGTGTAGCTCTTTTTTATCTTCAAAAAAATATCTCAAACTGCCCAAAGCATCGGCACAGGCTTGAATTTCATCAAAGAAAAGTAAATCATTGGCTACATCAATCTTGATATTTAAAGCAAATTCAAGTTCTAGGAGAATCCTGTTTACATCAAAATTGGTTTTAAAAATGATATGTAAGTCTTTTCTTTTCTCAAAATTGATAGTGATTACTTTCTTGTCAAAATATTCTTCCCCGAATTTTTGAACTAGCCAAGATTTACCCACTTGTCTCGCTCCATTTAGCACAAGTGGTTTTCTTGTTGGCTTTATTTTCCAAGCCGCTAACTCATTTATTTTTTCTCTGAACATAAAATATACTATTTTGTCAATGCTAAATAATAGTAACAAATATAAAGACAAAACAGTTAAATTTAATATTATGGTTATTATTTTAAATCAATTATTTAAAATAATAACCATAATATTAAACGCCTTTGTAAATATCATCATTCGAATGAAGTTCTTTCATTCTTGTCTTAGTTCAATGGAAAGTAAAAATTGAAGTACTAATTTTGAATCATCAAACGTGATAAAACAAAGTTAGAAACGAACAAAATAAGTAATTCCCTTTCTTGTTCTAGTTCAATGAAAAGTAAAAATTGAAGTACTAATTTTGAATCATCAAACGAGATAAAACAAAATTAGAAACGAACAAAATAAGTAATTCCCTTTCTTGTTCTAGTTCAATGGAAAGTAAAAATTGAAGCACTAATTTTGAATCATCAAACGAGGTAAATCAAAATTATGAATGAACAAAATAACTAATTTTCTTTCTTGTTCTAGTTCAATGGAAAGTAAAAATTGAAGCACTAATTTTGAATCGTTAAGTTAATAATCACAAATTTTTTAATCCTTTAAAATCGGATATAACATTACTTCTTCAAATAAGAGGGTTACTGTTTACGTCCAAATTTTTCAAAAATTTCAATTTTCAAAACACATACAAATAATTTTAAACTAAACAAAAATCATGAAAAAGACTATTCTTACTCTCGCATTCGCTGTAGCATCATTTGTTGGATTCGCTCAAAAACCTTCTCCAATGTTGCTTAACCCAACCAACCACGCTTTAGTATTAATCGACCATGAATCACAAATGGGATTTGCGACAAAAAGCATCGAAATGACTGATTTACGTAACAATACAGCCATCGTAGCAGGAGCTTCTAAAATCTTTAAAGTACCAACAGTTGTAACTACAGTAGCAGAGAAGTCATTTAGCGGTCCAGTTTTTCCAGAAGTTTCAGAATTTTATCCAGTTGCTACTTCAAATTATATCGACCGCACAACCATGAATACTTGGGAAGATGTAAACGCACACAAAGCGATTGTAGATAAAGGCAAGAAAAAAATCGTTTTAGCAGGCTTGTGGACTAGCGTTTGTATTGTAGGACCAGCTTTGTCTGCCATCAGTGAAGGCTATGACGTATATGTAATAACGGACGCAAGTGGAGACGTTTCAAAAGAAGCCCACGAACAAGCCGTAACTCGTATGGTTCAAGCGGGAGCACACCCAATTACTGCTATCCAATACTTATTAGAATTACAACGTGACTGGGCTCGTAGCGAAACTTATGTACCTGTAACCAACCTTGTGAAAAAATACGGTGGTGCTTATGGTATCGGTATCCAGTACGCTCACGAAATGTTGAAACACTAATTGATAATTATCTAAAGACTTTAGGTTACTGATTAACCTAAAGTCTTATTACAAAATTCTTTCCTCAATACCCTTCTTCTTACGAATATGAAAACTTTATCCTCCCTCGCATTTTTACTTTTTGCTTTGATTGGCAATGCCTTCGCTCAACAAAAAGCAGACATGATTATCATCAATGGAAAAGTAAATACACTCGACGATACTCATCAAAAAGCCGAAGCTGTGGCAATAGCTGGCAATAAAATCTTAGCCGTTGGAACGAACAAAGAACTGTTGAAATTAAAAAATGCCAAGACTAAGATTGTAGATGCTCAACAAAAAACAGTGATTCCGGGTTTGTTTGATAGTCATTTGCACGTAATTCGTGGTGGACGATTTTACAATACTGAATTGCGTTGGGACGGTGTAAAAAGCCTAAAACGTGCCTTGGAGATGTTAAAAGAACAAGCCCAAAGAACTCCAGAAGGGCAATGGGTAAGAGTAGTTGGTGGCTGGAATGAATACCAATTTGAAGAAAAACGTTTACCAACTATTCAGGAAATCAACGAAGCTACTGGCAATACGCCAACTTTTATTTTGTATTTGTACGGTAAAGCGTGGCTGAATCAGGCGGGAATCAAAAAGTTAAATATTACTGGAGAAACTGCGAATCCGGTAGGAGGTTTAATCGAAAAAGATAGCAACGGAAACCCAACAGGTTTATTAATTGCAGAACCAAATGCCTTTATTTTGTACTCTACTTTAGCAAAACTTCCAGAATTAAATAACGAAGAAAAAATCAATTCTACGCTACAATATATGACCGAACTCAACCGATTGGGTGTTACAGCAGTGATGGATGCAGGAGGTGGATTTCAGAATTTTCCTGATGATTATAACATTACTGACTCGCTCAATAAAGCAGGCAAAATTACCGTCAGACTTCCCTATTATCTTTTTGCTCAGAAAAAAGGAACAGAGCTAAAAGATTATACTCGCTGGACTGGAATGGTTGACCTTGAGCATCAGCATGGAAATGGCATCAACGAAATTGATTATCACGTAGAAGGCGGTGGCGAAAACTTGGTGGCAGATGCCGCAGATTTTGAAAACTTCCTTTTCCCTCGCCCAGAATTGCCAAATTCGATGGAAAGTTCTTTGAAACCTGTTTTGCAATTATTGGTAAAAAATCGTTGGCCATTTCGTTTACACGCCACTTACAACGAAAGTATTTCAAGAGATTTGGCGGTAATTGAAGAAGTAAACAAAGAAACACCATTGAACGGATTAGTTTGGTTTTTTGACCATGCCGAAACCATCAGCGAAGAAAATCTGCAACGCATCAAAGCATTAGGTGGTGGCATTGCAGTACAACACCGCATGGCTTATCAGGGCGAAAGTTTTATTCGTCGCTATGGAAAAAATGCAGCATTGGCAAGCCCGCCCGTAAAAAGAATGCTTGAATTAGGGATTCCAGTGGGTTTGGGTACAGATGGTACTCGTGTAGCTTCGTACAATCCTTGGGTTTCGCTGTATTGGATTACTTCAGGAAAAACCATTGGTGGAACGCAAGTGATGGCAAAAGAAAATACTTTGGATAGAAATACCGCTTTGAAATTGATTACTGCTGGTGGTTACAATCTTATCAAAGAACAAAACAAAGGTAAAATTCAAGCAGGATATTTGGCTGATTTGATTATTCTAAGCGATGATTATTTTGAAGTAGCCGAAGAAAAAATCAAAGATATTACTTCTGAATTGACTATTGTTGATGGTAAAGTAGTATTTGGTACAGGTACTTTTCAAAGTGTAGCTCCGCAAATCTTACCAGTTATTCCAAGTTGGAGTCCAGTGAAATATTATGGTGGTTTTCAAACCAAATAAGTATGAAAAAGCTGCTGTGGCTATTGGGTATTTTAGGTTGGAATACTTTAGCATTTGCTCAAAATCCAGTTTTCAAAATGTTGAGATATGATGAAAATTGGACTTCGTTTAAAAAAGATACAAGTAATCATTGGTATAATCATTTGAAATATAGTTCAATAGGAAACTCAAACAAAAGCTATATTTCAGTTGGTGGCGAAGTAAGATTTCAATACTTCGCCATTAAAAACGAAGATTGGGGCGATACTCCTGCCGACAACGACGGTTATGTTTTGACTCGTTATTTAGCGCATATCGACTATCATATTAACCCGACTTTCAGAGCCTTTTTTCAATTACAAAGTAGCCTTGCCAATAGTAGAATCAATCCGAATCCAGTAGAAAAGAATCCTTTAGAAATTCATCAAGCTTTTGTAGATGGTTTTTTATATCAACAAAAAGGGAAATCAGTTTTATTGAGAGTAGGTCGTCAAGAATTAATGTATGGTTCGCAAAGATTGATTGCAGTACGAGAAGCACCGAACAACCGCATGGCTTTTGATGGTTTGAAGTTTATTTTTCAACAAAAAAATCTTAAATCAGATGTCTTTTATACGCATCCCATTGCCAACAAAACAGGCATTTTTGACGATGCTTTTAATAAGAATACTCAATTTTGGGGGATTTATTCGGTCATTAATCATGCTCCTTTATTGAATAATATCGACTTATATTATTTGGGCATTCACAAAAAACAAGCTACTTACGATGCTGGAAAAGGAGAAGAAATCAGGCATTCGATAGGTACAAGAATCTGGAAAAATAAAGGAGATTGGCAGTATGATTTCGAAGGAGTATTTCAGTTTGGGACATTTGCACAGCAAAACATTTCCGCTTGGACTTTGTCATCAAACACTACTTATCAATTTAGTAAAACGATTTTAAAACCTACCATTGGTTTAAAAACAGAAGCGATTTCGGGTGATAATAATTTAGGCGATAATCGTTTACAAACCTTTAATCCGCTTTATCCTAAAGGAGCATATTTTGGTTTAGCGGCTTTGATTGGACCAGCCAATTTATTCGATATTCACCCATCTATTGATTTAGAATTGAATAAACAATTAGCATTTGGTATCGACTATGATATTTTTTGGAGACTCAGCCGAAAAGATGGCATTTATGCCCCAAATATGTCGCTGATTTATTCAGGGAAAAATAGCAATGAGCAATTTATTGGCAAGCAGTTATCCACAAATTTGAATTATCAATTAAACCCTTTTGTATTTTTTAAAATAGAAGGAACTTGGTTTAAATCAGGCGCATATCTGAACGAAGTAAGCGCTGGAAAAGATATTTTTTTCACTGCTTTCACCACACAATTAAAGTTTTAGCATTAAGAGTATTCATCTTTAAACAAACAATATCATGTCTAAATTTATATGGATTTTCTTGGTAGTATTAGCAGGCTCATTACTCCCAATTCAAGCAGGACTCAATACTAAAATGGGCAAAGCAATTGATAGTCCCGTTTGGGCATCACTTATTTCATTTGCTGTTGGTACGCTAGCCATGTTAGTATATGCTGGTGTTACGAAACAAGGTTTTAGCATTTCAGAATTACGTAACGTTCCAGCACATACTTGGCTTGCAGGCGTGTTAGGCGCATTTTATGTAACTACCATTGTATTGGCGTTTCCACGTTTAGGACCTGCGCTTACTTTTGGACTTGTGGTAGCAGGTCAATTATTTATTTCTCTTTTACTCGACCATTTTAATATTTTGGTACAAGTTCAACATGGCATTAATATTTTCCGTATCATCGGTATGCTTTTAATTATCGCTGGCGTCGTGATTATTCGCTCATTTTAAATTGATTATTTAGCCACTCGTTCGTATTTGAGTAGCTTACTTGCCCAAGGAATGAAAAACTGAAAATTTGGCGCATCTGTATGTCCACCATTGTGTTGTCGCCAAGCTAATTCGCCATCAAGTAATCCAGAAAGTACTGGTGGCATTTTTTCATTATGATAGTCATTACTTACACCCAAATCTTTAGCACCTAATAACTTAAATACTGTTCCTGCGGCAATAGTGGCTTTATAACTGCCCACTTGGTCAAGCCATTTGGCATCGCCTTTTTCTGGAATTCCATAACTAACAAATGTAGGACGGGGTGCACAAAGTGCCAATAATTCATGAGAATCTATGGGAAGGTCGCAACCCGTTTTACTTCCAAAAGACGATTCTGCGGCAGCATATTTTAAATAATTTCCTGCCATCCAATGAAATTCACCACTACTGGCAAGGCTTTCAACTGCTTCGCCAAAAACTCTTCGTTGCAAGGTTGTTCCTCCTTTTCCAGAAGAACCAATCAATCCAAAAGCAAAACGTTGGTCAAAAGCCATTGTTACTAAAGCAGCTTTCCCGTATCTTGAAACACCTTCAATGCCCACTTGTTTGATATTGACCAATGGCTCAGTTGCCAAATAATCTAATGCTTTCGACGCTCCCCAAGCCCATGCTCTTAATGCTCCCCAATCATCTGGTTTCCTAACCTGACCTTTATTTGCTAAACCAATTACTCCTCTTGTCAAACCCGCTCCATTATCTGCTTGAATGCTATTGGCTTCTAAAGTGCAATAACCCCAACCCGCAGCGAGTAATTGTTCCGTTGGGGCTGAATCGCCCGTAACGGGTGGTGCAAAAAAACCTACACTTGGCAATCTTGTAATGGGTGCATAAGCGGGATAACGCTCAAAAATCTCTTTCATTTCAGGATTACTCTTTATCATCATTTCCTTAAATGCGATATTGATTTTTTCCATATCAGCAGGATTGGGCTGTGCAGGCGATGGCAAAGCGGGAAATCCGAACATCATCAGTACTGGAACAGGTCCTTTTATATTAGTAGGCAAAACCAATACCATATTGATGTTGACGTTTATCAATGGATACTCGCTATTATCTACATGACCGATGATTTGCTTCGCAACCACAGGGATACGTCCAACAAATTCATTGTCAGTTACTTTTATCGTCCAAGTTACTTTAGGTGCATTTGTGGGGACTTTTCCATACATCTCTTTTTCAAAATCTGCAATGATTTCAGGGCGACGTAAATTCCACCATTGTTCAGGAGTAGTTACTTTTTTACCATTTTTAGTTGTCAGCGCATCTGGCAATTCTGGACAAGGATTCGCCAGACTTTCATCATAATTTGCATGGTTTGGGTCAGTTTCATTGCCGCTTGGACCAGACCTTAGTTTTTTAATCCCTAACTGTTGCATCATATTGGCTTGGTCTTGTTGCGCAGTAAAGGTGGTGAGTGGTGGGTATTTGTTACTATCAACAACCACAGATTGCTGTGCCAAAGTCCAATGGCTAAAAGTCAAAGAGCTTATAATGATGACGAAGTATTTTTTCATGAAAGACATAGTTTTTTAGTTTAGTATCAATGATTACTTATCAGTTCTAAACGGTGAAGCTGGTAATCCTTCTTTATTATAAAGGTTTGGATTGACAGGATTATCAGCCCAAGCGTATCTTACATAAAGTGGTTTTGTTACTTCATCACTCCAGACAATTACTTTATCTCCTGCTATTGTAGCTTTAGCCCAAACGAATTTTTTATCTTCACCAGCGATGGCAAAATCACTTAATGCTTCGCCATCATGACTGACCAAGCCTGAACCAATATTGGAAAAAAGAAGTGTAATTTTATTTTCTTCAATGTTTGAAGATTGAAAAATTGGACCAGATGAAGTAATATTTTCTTGATAAGCAAGCTTCATCGCTGACAATGAAAGGCGTTCGCCAATGTCTTTTTTATTATCTGGATGAATATCGTTCCATTCTCCTAAATCAATCGCTACAGTCATCGCTGTGTTGGGAACAGACAAAGTATTCAACTGTGCTTCTCTAACAATTGCCATATTGCTTTCGGAAGGCAAATAGTTATAATCCATAAAACCGGGGAGTTGAACATACAGAAATGACAATAAATCTTGCTTCCATTGATTTCGCCAGTCGTTTATCAAAGCAGGTAACAATTTTGCATACTCATGCGGATGCCCAGTATTACTTTCGCCTTGATACCAACAAAAACCTTTAACCGCAAAATTAATAACAGGGGAAACCATCGCATTAAACAAAGCCGTCGGCTGATTTTGTGCACTGATTCCCATGTTTCCGTTCATAATACTTGGCTTAAAAACAAGACCAACTTTATATTGCCAAGTGCCTTTCAGGTCAACAGTATCCTTTTCTGAAAAAATACAATAAGGTTTATCAGGTACAAAACCTCCTTTGCCAGCGTTATTTGTTACTCTTATCACAAAAGTATTTTTCCCTGCTTTCAATACATCCGCAGGAACTTTGTATCGCCTTTGCGGATATAAATAGGTGGTATTGCCAATCTTTTTGCCATTGATATACAGTTCGTCGGCATCTACAATCCTGCCTAAAAATACTTTTGCTGGTTTACCAACCATCGTAGCAGGAATCTCGATTTCCTTTCTGTACCAAACTACACCATTGAGGTCTTTTATTCCTTGGTCTTCCCAATATCCCGGAATATTAATATTCTTCCAATTTTTCGGTGTGTAAGCTGTCTCAAACCATTTTGTATTTTTTAATCCTTCGTCAATTGCCTGTGGAGTATTATTGGTAATCGCTTTTCGGTTCAAACTATTCACATAAGACGTATCTTTATTTTTTTCGATAATGGTTTTTTGCATGGCAAAATCCTTGAATCCATTTTCACTTATCCATGCTTCGATGGGCGTACCGCCCACACTAGCGTTGATAATCCCGACAGGAACTTGATATTTTTCATGTATTTTTTTGGCGAAAAAATAAGCTACAGCAGAAAATGGACGGACATCTTCACCCACTGCCGATTTCCATTGTCCATTTGGAAGATCATTTTGAGGAGACTGTAAATTAGTAAGCGTTGGAATCCAAAATTGTCTGATTTGAGGAAAATTCGCTTCTGCAATTTCTTTAGCGTAAGTAACATCATGAATATTCAATTGATGAACCATATTACTTTGTCCGCTACAAAACCAAACTTCACCAATCAAAATATCTTTTACTTCCAGACGAGTATCGCCCAAAATTTCCATCGTAAATGGTCCGCCAGCTTCCATTGCAGGTAAATTTACTTGCCAGTCGCCATTTGGATTGGTGGTAGTTTTGTAACTTTTACCCTTAAATTTTAAGGTGATTTTTTCCTTCGGTTTTGCCCATCCCCAAATTTTAAGATTCGTATTTCTTTGAAGTACCATTCCATCACTAATCAGTTTTGGTAAACGTAATTGTGCTTGTACAATAATACTTATCGTAAAAAATAAGCAACTAAATAGTATTTTTTTCATCTTGTTTTTGTACTCTACCGTTTTAATTTCTTTATCAAATTGGATTTTACTTACTCGTATTGAGCGTTTCTGCCGAACCAAGGTAATTTTGTTCTGTCTTACCAAAATTTAAGTCTAATTTCTGTAAAACAACACCCGAAGTCACCATCCAATATTTTATTTTATGTTTACCTTTTCCAACAAGTGAATGTTTACTCGTTTTGATAATGATATTTTCGGCAGCCCATTTATTCCAAATGCCTTTATCACTTGTTTTATCTTCTTTGTTCAAACTGATGATTTGAGGCTGTTCATCATCAATAGAAATGGCATATTGCAAACCATTTTCTGTTCCGTAGAAATTTAAACTTGGTGAAAAGTAAGCTTGAATCGTCACGTCTCCTTCACTAAAAGTATAAATTTCATATTCCAAATGAGGAGCATTCCCTTCGGGTTTTTGCTCTTTAGCGGTAACAGGAAAAGTAGTAATCGCCGAACCAGTTCTACCGTGGTCGGGCAAGATTTTCCATACTATACCATTAGTGTTAATCGCTTTAGTAAAATGCTTTGCCTCGATAGAAACTCCTTTCTGTTCGTCTTGATAGAAGACATTTCCTTTTTTATGCGTAGGAATCGTTGCCTTTTTTAGAGGTTGATTCGCAATTTCTTTTTTCTCAACAATAGTGGCTTCGCTAAGATACTTTACTGCTGGCATTTTCTGTTTTTCGGGCTGTTGCCAATAGGTATAACCAATATGTGTTTGGCTCATCAGATGATTCCATTTGCCATTATTGAGTTGATGGTATTCCTTTGTTATTAAAGAATCATTATCATAAAGTTGTTTTACTTTATGGGCATAAGTATTGGTTTCTTTCCATTTATTTTCAAAAGCTTCCTTATTCAATGCCACATTGTAATACATTTCATTGAGGTTTGCACAAGCTTTGATAGGATGTAAAACCAACTGAAAATAAGCATCTTGATAGGTTGGCGATAAATATTTTTTGATGCTATCGGCTTTTTGTAACAAATTATTATAGTCTGTAACTACTGTTTTCCATTCGCCAGTTTTCAGATTGTAAGTATTTGCATCTAATAATTCAGGCTTCCGTCTTCCGTTGAATTTACTGTATTGATTTAGCAAAAAGGCTATTTCTTTGGCATATTTATCGCCAAATTGCTTGCTTGCCCATTGTTCGCTATACTGCTGTAAATCATTGGCTTGAATCTTTTCAGGATTCCAAGCATAGTCTAAAAAGAAAGAAATTGGAAATTCCATCGGTTTAATATCGCCCACATTTACAATCCAAATATCTTTCACATGGTGTTCCCAAGCTAAGTGCATTTGTTCCCAAATTCGAGGAAGCGGATTGGTATTCAGCCATTTGTAATTACGTGGCCCGCCTACATAATCGAAGTGATAATAAATTCCATAGCCACCTTTGCGTGGTTTGGCATCGGGCTTAGGAAGTTTACGAAGATTTCCCCAATTGTCATCACAAAGTAAAAGCGTTACATCGTCAGGAACGGTCATCCCTTTATCGTAATAATCTTGCACTTCTTTGTACAATGCCCATAATTGTGGAGTTTCGCTGGCAGGTTTGCCTGTTACTTCACTGATGATATTCCTTTGGTCTTTCACGATTTTTTCTAATAAAGCCGTTGCGGTTTCTCTTGACATTGGTTCGTCACCATCACCTCTCATACCAACGCTTACAATTTTTTCATTGGTGGCTCGCTTCATGCCTTCTCTCCAAAATGCTTGTAGTTTTGTCGGATTACTTTCATAATTCCATACGCCACCTTTTTCTCTTCGCCATTCATCATGGGCACGCATCAAAGGTTCATGATGCGACGTTCCAATTACAATGCCGTACTCATCGGCAGTTTTGATATTCTCTGCATCGTCGGCATAAAAAGCACTTCCCCACATGGCTGGCCAAATGTAATTTGCTTTTAAACGAAGTAACAATTCAAATACTTTCCCATAAAATTTGTGGTTAAATCCTCCAAATTTTTCTTTACTCCAACTTGATAAAGCAGGCGCTTCATCATTGATAAAAATGCCACGATATTTCACTTTTGGACTTCCTTCTGAATAGCGACCATTCAAAACATAAATTTCATCGTGTTTTGGCACAGGCACATCAGCCCAAAAATACCAAGGCGAAACACCTATTTGTTTAGATAAATCATAAATGCCATAAATTGCCCCTCTCCTATCTGAACCAACAATCACCAAAGCTTTTTTGACATGAGGAAAAGGATTTTCAATCGTTTGAATCACAAATGTTTCCCATTTTCCTTGAAGGCTTTTTACATCTATTTTCTTTTGAGTCACCAATGCGTCAATCCATTGATTTTTTCCTAAAGTACCCACAATAATAACTTCATCGTGCTTGCTAAGTTCGTTGATAATATTGTTTTTTCTGCCTGTTACCCGTTCAACGTCCATTTGCAAATCATTCGTAGCACGAATGACGGCTTGCTCATCTTCTTTGGAAACCAAAATGGAAGCCATTTTACTTTTTGAGGCTACACAAAAGCTTTTCCCTTTTGATTGAAAAGTTACATAAGTGTCGGGATTTATGCAAAAACCAAATAGTGGAAATAGTAATAAGAATACACTAAAAATATGTTTCATTATTTTTGTTTTTTGAGCTACGTTTTTGAACATATCCAGCCAGTATTTTTCTTTCAATGATGGGAATCAAGATTTTTTCCATTGAAGTACTACTCACTATTTGATTATATTTCAAGCATGTAAAATTTTGGAGGCGTAAAGTAAGTGGAAACGATAAACATTGAATGTCACATAACACTAAATCTATATTCCAAATGTTCAAGCAACCTATATTCTTATTGTATTTTACTTGATAAATCAATACTTGTCGTTGTTAAGCCTTCCGCTTTGATATTTAGCTTTATTTTTCCTGTCTGTCCTTTTTTGGCACGAACAATAACCAATGCCAAACCATTAAAAGCTTGGCGTTGATGCGAAGCAAACGAAACTAAATCAGCAGGATTTCCGTTGTCGGTAGCTACAATTTCGCCTGCTCCTTCTATGCTAAAAGATAGTTTAGGGTTTGCATCAGGTACGGTTAAACCTTTTTTATCTGTAATTTTTACTGTAATAAAAGCAAGGTCTTCACCATCGGCTTTGATGATAGAACGGTCTGCCGAAGCCTGAATTTTGGAAGCTTTTTCAGTTGTTTTTACGATTTCTTCGGCCCAAAACTGACCATTTTTATAAGCAATTACTTTTAATTCGCCTGCTTGGTATTTCACTTCGTCCCAACGAAGGCGATACTCGTATTCGGCTTTTTTCTTTCTTCCTTGCGATACTCCGTTTAAAAATAATTCTGCTTCATCGCCCGAAGTAAACACATGCACTGGCGTGATTTCGCCTATACGATTCGACCAATTCCAATGCGGTAAAATGTGTGCAATTCGCAAATTTGGTCGCCAGCGAGCTTGATACAAGTAAAATCTATCTTTTTTAAACCCTGCCAAATCAATCATACCAGAATAAGAACTACGGGCTGAATAATAAGGTGTTGGCTCACCGATATAGTCCCAGCCAGTCCACACAAATTCGCCTGCTACGTAAGGATGGTGGTCCTGAGTGGCAAAAACTTTATCGGGTGATGCTCCAAATTGTGCCGTATAAAGTTCGTAAGCACTTACTTCTTTGGTAAGAGGGTTTCCGCCTACGCCATCGCTCACAGGAGCGGAATTTTCGGAAGCCACTGGAAAAATATACGAACCACGAGTACTTAATGTCGATGCTGTTTCGCTACTGATAATTATTTTATCAGGAAAAGCCTTTTGAAAAGCTGGATAAGATGGCGAAGTTCTGATACCGCCTTTTAAATGTTGGTAAGCAGGTGCGTCTCGGATGCCTTCGCCTTGATAATTCAAACTCATAAAATCCATTTCTTTTGAAAAAGGCATATCAGATTTGGCATAATTTTGAGAAGCCGAAGCTGGACGAGTTGGGTCTTCTTCATGAACAATATCGTGTAATTTTTTCGCAATTTTTGCTCCTTCTACATCGGTATATTGTTCGCCAACTTCATTCCCAAAACTCCAAGCGATGATAGAAGGGTGGTTGCGGTCACGACGAATGAATGAACGAGTATCGGGTTCGTGCCAATCTGGAAAAATCAAGTGAAAATCGTGGGGCGTTTTTTTGCGTTCCCAACTATCAAAAATTTCATCAATCACCAAAAAGCCCATGCGGTCGGTTAAATCAAGTAATTCTGGAGCAGGTGGATTATGTGCCATCCGAATAGCATTACAACCCAATTCTCGGAGTACTTCAAGCTGACGCTCGGCTGCTCGAACATTAAAAGCTGCTCCCAAAGCTCCTAAATCATGGTGTTGATTTACGCCTTGAATCCTAATATTTTTGCCATTAACGATTAAACCTTGTGTAGGATGAAATTCAATTTTACGAATTCCAAATTGGGTATCGTATTCGTTTACTAATTTGCCTTCACTGAAAAGACGAGTACGAGCAAGATAAAGATGAGGTTTTTGACTTGGATATACTCCCCAAAGTTTTGGATTTTTGAGCTTTAAAGTGGTTTGTTGAAGGTAATTTTCACCAGTTTTGATACTGATAATTTCTGATGGAAAATTAGCGAGAGCTTTTCCAATGGGTTTTGAATGCGAGTCTAAAGCATAGATTTCGGTTTTTACTGCTACTTTTTTATTCACGCTTGCTCTATTGATGATTTGTAAAGCCAAATTTACAGTGGCTTCGCTTTCCGAAACTTCGGGCGTAGTGATAAAAGTACCCCACTGAGCTACATGAACGGGAGCAACTTTCGTCAGCCAAACATTGCGATAAATACCACCGCCTGGATACCAACGAGCGGAATGATTGGGATTATCTATTCTAATAGCCAATTGATTATCGCTCCCAATTTTCAAGTAAGGCGTTAAATCTAAACGATAAGAATTATAGCCATAAGGCCAACCGCCGATTAAATGACCATTGAGCCAAACCATACTGTAAGACATTGCTCCGTCGATGTCTAAGTAAATAATTTTACTTTTGTCTGCTTGGTTGATGCTTATTTTTTTACGATACCAAGCAACGCCTTGACTGGGCAAACGCCCCATCCCGCCACCAACTTCTGGTTTATCGCCTTCATAAAAGGCTTGATTAATCGCCCAATCGTGGGGTAAATTCACTTTCTCCCAAGTATCATCTGAAAAATTACTTTTTATGAAAGGAAAATCTGCCGTCGGATTTCCAGCGGGAGGAACGTGTTTTTTAGAAGGGTCTTTTATAAAATCGTTGGCTGTGGGAAGAATCCACGCTTTTAGTACTTGTTCTTTTGCTTCAACTTTTACGGCTTCATCGGGTTTTGAATCGGCAACTTTGCTGTCGTTTACTTCTTGTATGGCTGGACGAACGTCATAAATCAACTTATCAGGATTGGCTTGATAACGCATAAATCGCCAACCTTCGTTGAATTTTATTCTTTCGGTTTTATATTTTGTTGATGTGTTTTGTGCTTGAACATTCAACGATACAATCGCACATAAAAAGGCAATTTTTTTTATCTTTAATAAAAAGTTGGTTAACAAATCTTGCTGCATTTAATTATCTTTTAGTATTTGATTGTATTTGTCTTCCTCAAAATCTTGGGGAATATTGAGGAAGAGGAAAATCTTATCAGTTATTTAATACAATAGTTGTTACGCTACTTGGAGGAATATCCATTTCTACAGTCTTGTTTATTACTTCAAGGTTTTTCTTATTGAGTGTAGATGTTTCAGTAGTGGTATATGCTGTGGCAATATTGGGCGTTAAGCCATTTAGTTGAACACTTTTTACAGTAAAAGCTTCTGGGTTAATAATTACAATAACCGTCTGTGCTTCTTTTTTATAAGCTGTAATTTTTAGATAATTATTAGCAGGAACATCAACACCAATTCTCATAAAACCCGGGCGTATAAATTTTGAAAAATGTGAAAAAGCATAACCCCTTTTAAGTATTTCTCCATTGGTTGTATTTTGCTCACCATCGCCAATAAAAGAATAATAACGTTGCAGATACCACCAAATGTAGGCGTTCCAATTGTTACTCATTGCGTCGTGAACAGTTTTTAGCATGGTGATAGATTCTGCCCATTTGGCTGTTTCAGAATAAGTTTTCCATTCAGCCGCACCAGCATTGCCTGTGTTCAAATTCAGCAAATACTCTGTCATCCAGATTTCTTTTTTCTTTTGCTCTGCTAAGGGAAATTTCGCTAAACCGCTACCATAGATGTGTCCTGCTACGATGTCTATTTTTGAGGAAGCTTCATCATCTAAAAGGATAGCATTTGTCAGGTTTTGATTAAAGTTTAATGATTCTGGAGCAGCAAGCTTTGCTCCAATAATCTGACCTGGTGCTTTTAAAAAATTGATAAAATCATCTGCCGTATAATCGCAGGACTCATAATTTGGCTTCCAATCTGGCTCATTTTGGATAGAAACTACATCAATTTTTGCTCCATTTTGAGCCATGTAAGCGATAAATTCATTGATATAGTCTTTGAATGCTTTATAGTTTTCGGACAATAAATGTCCTTGAATATCACTTTTATTACTCTTTAAAGATGCTGGTGGCGACCACGGACAAGCCAATACTTTCACTCCATACTTATTGGCTTCCTTTACAGCTTCAATGATAATAGGCCATTCACTTTTGTTAGATGATATTCTAACCCTGAAAATACTCAATCCAAGCTGATTGTCATTCAGTCCAAAAGCCTTTGAGGCTTCGCTTGGTTTTAAAGATTGTGTTCCCCACATTCTATTTGCACCGCCAAAACCTGCAATAGTTTGATAAGTAGTGAGGGGCGTAATAGTTACTTTAAAAGGGTTTGTCTTAACTACCACAGGTTTTGTTTCTTCTTCTGATTTTTTACAAGAAAAGCTAAAAGCAATACAGATAGCTAATAAAATGATGTTTTTTGAGATTTGTTTCACTTCAATTATCCAAATTTTAGAGGTTTGATTGCCATGAATTTTCACAAGTATATTTTTTACTAAAAAGAATAGAAGAGATAAACATGTTACCTCTTCTATTAATTTATATAATATTAATTATAGCCTGGATTTTGGTCTAATTTAGTACTTCTATTTCTTTCTATTTCTCCATTTGGAATAGCCCAAAGATTGAAATGAGGCTTCATATTTACACCATAGAAAGGATTATGTTTTACAACTCTATCATAGAGCTTGCCCATTCTCATCAAAGTTAGCATTCGCTTTTCTTCGACTCCAAATTCACGCAAACGCTCGTCAAGAATATAATCAAGGTTTACATTGCTTGGCAATACTGCTGAAGCTTTTGCTCTTGCACGCACCACATTAATATCTGCGGCAGCAGCAGCTTGATTGCCCAAACCGATATATGCCTCAGCTCTGAGTAGGTATGTTTCAGCTAATCTAAACATATACTGATCAGCATAAGTACCTCCAGCCGATGATTTCAACTCATATTTCTTGATAGGGTCTGATGAACCCGGATTTACATATAAGCCCGCAGGGTGGTTGAATGGTGTTGTGGCTTTTGACTGATATGGATAGAAAAAGCGAGAAGGATAAGTAATTCCAGCTCCAGCTGGTGGGTTTTTCGTAGAAATTACTTTCCCAAAGAAAGGACTCGCAGGATTAGTAGCCACTACTTCACGAACAAAGTTATGATTCGCATTTCTAATGTCGTTGTTGAAATCGCTTTGCCAAACAGAATCTGCAAAATACTTAGACGGTTGTAAGAATCCTACACCTCTACCTCCTGTATAATCACCTACTGGCCATGTAAACAAGGCTACGCCATTTACTCGCATATCACGGAAAAGAGGAACGTGTACCCTTTCTAATTGATATGTTCCAGCTGTGGCCGTTGAAGTTGCTCCACCACCTTGTACATCTGTTTCAAATTGAATCACCCAAAGACCTTCTCTGTTCCCTGCTGTTTTTCTGTTTTGGTTATTTGCTTGAAATAAATCCCAATATACATCACCAGGCGTAACGGAAGAACGAGAACCAAATCTATTCTGCATTAAATCAGTGGCGGCATCATCAATTACAACTGTGGCGGCATCGGCTGCATTTTTGTATTGTCCATCCGCAAGATATACTTCCGACAATAAATGTTGTGCCGCAAGGTTTGAAATCTCGCCGTCTTTTACAAGCACAATAGCAGGCAGATTCACAGTAGCAAATTTCAAATCTTCAATAACTTGTGTTAAAACCTCTTTTTTAGTTGCTCTTTTAAAATCGGTTTTTTCAGCAATGATTTCCTCTGTTATCAAAGGCACACCACCCCACAAGTACGCAAGTGTTCTGTAGGCAAAAGCTCTAAAAAACTTTGCTTTTGCTTCATACACTAACTTATCAGTGGCAGAAAGTGATGAACTAGGAATTCTACTAATTACAGTATTCGCTTCTGCCACAATCTTATAAATCTGAGACCAGTGGTTATTGGCAAGTGCTCCTGTTGAACTAAAATCTGAAGCAAGGTTTGGGTTTGTCCCTACTGTTACTTCTATCCCTAAATCAGTTCTATACAAATAGTGCATGGGTTGCCAGTCACTTCTTGAATAAAATTCTGCTCTTACTAGAGCATAAAGATTGTTGACCGAAGCATCAAAATCTTTGGCTGTTTTGAAAGCATTGCTTGTACTCAAAAATGAGCTTGGGGTTTCATCTAGGAAACTCTCCTTGCAAGAAAAGCTAAATAGCAGGAGAATAACTAACGATAGTAATTTTATTTTTTTCATTTCCGAATTGTTCTAATCTTGATTAATAAATTATGTTTAAGCCTACCGTAATGGCTCTTAATACTGGTCTTCCTGAAGTTGTCAGACCATTTACAGGGTTTCCGTCGCTATCATTATCATTTACTTCAGGGTCCCATCCTTCCCACTTAGTCCAAGTATGGAGGTTTTTACCACTGATGTATAGATTGATAGATTGTGCTTTTGTTGATTTCAACAAATTGCCTAAATTATAAGAAAGCGAAACATCTTGTAATCTGATAAAGCTTCTACTTTGGTACATATTAGGCTCGATTTTAGCTCTACTGCCCGAGATATTTCTAGGATATTTCCCAGTAGGGTTTGTTGGCGACCAAAAATCTATTCCTTGTAAATAATTTACTCTTATGCTATTATCATCACGGAAATATGATGGATTGTTATTTCTAAGGTAGCCATCTTTTCCTCCTTGTACAGAGTTAATTAAAACACTTAGTGTAAATCCTTTATATTCAACACTGTTTGAAATACTAAAACGATATGCAGGCTCTGTTCTTCCTAAGAAAATACGGTCAGCTAAAGGGGTAATATCTTTATCACCATTTTGATCGACAATTCTCACCGAACCTACAGGAAAGCTTGGTAATCTTTCATCAGTAAGTTGATAAATACCATTTGTTTGGTAATTATAGATTGTTCCGATTGATTTTCCGATAAAAAGATTGCTTGATATAAGGTCATCTTCTATTCCATCACCATTGGCATCAACACCGGTGAGTGAAACAATTTTGTTGGTATTAGCAGAAAAATTGACAGTTGAAGACCATTTAAAACCACCTTTTTCTAAAATTTTTCCTGTAAGAGATGCCTCAAAACCTGTGTTGTTGATTTGTCCTAAGTTGGTATTAATATTACCGAACCCTGTTACATTTGGAATGGCTACGCTGAATAACAAATCTCTGGTTTTATTATTATAGTATTCAAGTGAACCATTTAATCGGCTATTGAGTAAAGTAAAATCAACCCCTAAATTTAGACCAGTGGTACGCTCCCATTTTAAATTATCATTGCCCAAAGAAGTTACTTGTTGTCCAAAAGAAGTAGTTCCCCCATCTCCATATACGTAAGAATATTCATTTCCAGTAGAAACCCTTGCTATAGAAGTATAGCGAGAAGTCTGGTTACCAATTGTACCATATCCAGCACGCAATTTCAAGAAGTCAACCGCTTTAACTTCTTTCATAAAATTCTCTTCTGAAATAACCCATCCCAAAGCCGCTACAGGAAAGATACCATACTTATTATTTTTGGCAAAACCCGAGAAACCATCACGACGCACTGTAGCCGTCAGAAGGTATCTATTTTTGAATTTGTAGTTTAGTCTTGCCATTTGGTAGTTCAATGACTCGTTCCAAGCTTCAGATTCTATAAATTTTGTAGTACCTAATGCTAGGTTATTATAACTTAATGAAAGTCTAGAAAAACCTTCTGCTCTTGCATTGACAGAATTAAATTTTCGTTCTACTGAACCATATAACAATGTACCCGTTACTTCATGTTCTCCGAAAGCTTTGTTGTAAGTAAGAATGTTATCAAAAGTATAGTCGTAATAGTCTTGAGTATTTTTATAAGCTGAACCCGTTTGGCCTGCTCCATAAATACTTGAATTGAATCGCTGAGAAAGTCGGTAATTATTACCAAAATTCATGCGATATTTTAGTCCTTGCAAGAAAGGGAAATCTATTTCTGTATAAATATTGGCAAAAAGGTACTTGTTTCTATCATAATCATCTACTTCATAAGTGGTAAATGGGCTAGGTTCTAAAGTATTCGTTGGAAAAGGAATAAGGCTTCCGTTTGCATCGTAAGGCACTAACAATGGCGATATACGAATAAGACTACTAAAAGATGGTTCTTGCCCATCTTGGTTCACAAAAGAACCAGATGAAACTAAGCCTACTTTCATCCATTCAAATGGTAGCGTTTCGATATTGGCACGAATCGATTGTCTTTTGAATTTGTCGTTCACAATAAAGCCACTTTGGTTTACTAATGACCCTGAAATCAAATAGGTTACTTTTTCAGCTCCTCCAGAAATACTTAGGTTATTTTCAAAAATTGAGCCTCTATTTGTTCCCTGACCAAACCAATCATAATTATTAGGAAGTAAATTGCCAGCCCCATCACGCATTGAAGCATCTGCAACATCTGATACTTTGAAATTAGGATTTGGTTCTGTATAACCTGGTGCAAGATATGCTCTATCATAAAAAGCCTCGGTCAATTGCTTGATAAAACCATCACGGTCATAAGGTTTTAAATTACCAATGGTAGGTGTTTGTGAAGTATATGCACTTGAAAATGAAATACGTGGTTTTTGATTATACTTCCCTTTTCTTGATGTAATCAAAATTACACCATTGGCTGCCTGAGCACCATATACCGCCGTTGAACTGGCATCTTTCAAGACATCAATAGAGGCAATATCATCAGGGTTGATTGACGACAACGAACCTGTATATTGAATACCATCTAAAATAATCAGTACGCTTTGGCTACCATTCAAGGTTACTTGTCCCCTGATAGAAATTGGAGGAGTACCACCAGCACTTGTTGACAAACCTACGTTTAATCCCGGTACTGTTCCTTGTAGATATTGCCCAATATTAGTGTTGGGAGCATTACGCATTGTTTCAAGATTTACACTCGCTACCGCACCTGTTAAATCTGACTTTTTCTGTGTACCATAACCAACTACAACTACTTCCTCCAAGGCTGATAAATCTTCTTCTAATGTAAGTTCTATCGTAGTTTTATTGCCAACCGTGATTTCCTCTGTTTTATAACCAACAGAACTTACTACCAATATTTCAGTCGGAGTGGCATTGATTGAAAAAAGTCCTTCATTGTTGGTCGTTGTACCTCTTGTTGTTCCTTTTATTCTTACAGAAGCACCCACCAGAACCTGACCATTTTTAGTTTTTATTGTTCCTTTTACTGTTTGTGCCTGTATCGTAAAGCTTGAAATGAATAGCATCAGAACACACAATACTATATTGTATAGTTTGTTCTGCCGTTGTAAAATAGTTTCGTTTAATTTTTCCATAGTAATGCAAAATATGATTGTTTTGATAAATTATTTAACGTTCCTCATGTTTTAAGGCGTTTTTGACGGTGTAAAGTAAGCTGATGGAAAAAAAACGGATTAGCACATAACGTCAAATATATGTACCGTTTGTTCAATGGACGTGGAATCGTTAAATTATGGCATTTAATATTACAAGAAAGTGGTAGTATCATCCAGATTTCTTTAAAAGTCAGTGATACTCTTTTATAGATTCTGTGAAAAGGCTATTTTGTTTGCACTTTGTCAATTCGTCTTTTGGGCTATAAAGTAAAAAACCGTAGCTACTAAAAGTTGCTACGGTTTATATAATCTTGGTTAGTTTATTTCATTTATTCTGACAAAATACTTTTTGATAAATCTTTTTTTAGAAGAATATATTCTGAAGGCGAAACATTATACTTTGCTCTGAATGCTCTGGCAAAATAATTTGGGTTTGAAAAACCTACTTCATAGCCAATCTGCGAAATTTTCATATCACTCTTTTCCAAGAGCATTGCTGCTTTTTTAAGCTTAATCGAGCGAACAAACTCTACAGGTTTTTCTCCTGTTAAGTTCAATATCTTGCTATACAATGTTCCTCTACTCATGTTCATTTCTTTACTGAGTTCTTCTATCGACAAATCTGCCTCACTGATATTCTCTTCGATGTGTCGGATGATTTTCACCAAGAATTTTTCATCTTCCGTTTCCATCTCAATTTCAGCAGTTCCAAGATTGATTTGCTTGCTATAAGTATCTTTTAAGGTACTATTTAAATTGAGTAGATTTTCTATCCTTAGGTTCAATAGCTGAAAGCTAAATGGTTTCGTTAGGTAATCACTAGCACCTGTTTGTAAGCCTTTCAATTGGTCTATTTCTTCTGATAATACGGTTAATAATATCACAGGAATGTGCTTGGTTCTACTGTCTTTCTTGATTTTTTTGGTTAGTGCAATTCCATCCATATTAGGCATATTAACATCACTAACAATTACTTTCGGATGGAACGTAAGTGCTTTTTGCCAACCTTGTTTTCCGTCTGAGGCTTCTATAATTTTATATTTTTCCTTTAAATTATCTTTCAAATACGTTCTTAAATCCTCACTATCGTCAACTAACAATACCACAGGTTTATCTATCTGAGTTGGTTCTACAACTACCGTATCGGTTACTGGTGGAACTTCTTCAAATGGTTCTGATAATACGTTTACTACTGTGCTATTAGGGCTAAATTGTTTTATCATTAAAGGTAAATATACAGTAAAGACACTTCCCATGCCTTCTTCACTTTCTACTTTTATGTACCCTCCATGAAGTTTTATAAATTCTTGAGTAATAGAAAGACCAATGCCACTCCCTTGATTTAGAATATTTGTATGACTATTTATCTGATAAAATCTGTCAAATATTTTTTCGAGCATATCTTTTGGCAAACCAATTCCAGAATCTCCAATAATCAGTTTGATTCCATTATCGGCTTCTGTTTCGATATGAAAATATACATCTCCATTTTCGTTCGTGAACTTAATTGCATTTGAAAGTAAGTTGAATAAAATGCGTTCTACTTTTTCTTTATCAAAAACTGTATAAAATTCACTAATTGAGCATTCAAAGTGAAGATTGATTTTTTTCCGTTCAGAGATGTACTTAAAAGATTCAAATATTTCTTTTCCAACCGCAATCAAATCATCTTCAGTAGGGTTTAGCTTTAATTCATTATCTTCTATTTTACGAAAATCTAGTAACTGGTTTACTAGGTTCAATAATCGTCTTGCATTTCTATTGATCAGGTTCAGCGTATTGAGTTTATCGTTACTCTTTTCTTGTGATAATAGACTTTCAATAGGATTAATAACCAAAGTCAGGGGCGTTTTTAACTCATGACTTAAATTGGTTAGGAACTTGATTTTTAATTGCTCCAATTCCATTTTTCGTTCAGCCTCAGTCCTTTCTTTTTCAATTAAATGCTTTACTTGAAGGCGTTCTTGTTCTAAGGCAAACTCATTCCGTAATTTCTGAATTCCCCTTCTGCGTAGCGACCAAAAAGTAAATACAATGATGAAGAAATAGAAAAAATAAGCATAAAAAGTACGCCAAAAAGGTGGATTTACAATGATTTCGATTGTCTTCTCTGGAGTATGCCATGCTCCATCTTCACTATTTGCTTTCAGCCTGAATGTATATTTCCCTGGATCTAGGTTTGTATAGCCTACCGAAGTAGCAGAACCTACTTTGTTCCATTCTTTGTCAAGACCTTCTAGCATATAAGAATACTGGCTTTCTTTGGGCGATGTGTAATTTAAGGCAATGAAGTCTAACGTGAAATTTTGTTTGTAACTCAGCTCAATTTTTTTAGCCATATAAATGGGTTCAGTAATTTCTGAATTCTCGCTTGGATTAATACTTTTATTGGCAATTTTTAAATCTGTAATAACCAGATTAGGGATTTTTTTATTCTGATTCAGGTATTCGGGTGTGAAGAAATTGAAGCCATCAAGCCCTCCAAAATACATTTCTCCTGTACTTGTTTTTAAACCCGCTCCCATATTGAAGGAACTCTGCTGAATTCCATTATGATGGGTATAGTTTTTAAATATCTTTTTATTGGGGTCAAAAACGCTAATTCCTTTGTTGGTACTTACCCATAATTTTCCAAATTTATCTTCTAAAATCATGTAAACCATATCGTTAGCAAGTAAATGCTTTTCGCCATATTGTATAAAACTTTTTGTGTTGGGTTCATACAAGCACAATCCACCGCCAAATACGCCAAGCCATATTCGTCCTACTTTATCACAACAAATACTCATTATCCTATCTATAGGCAAATTGCTATTCCCATGATTAAAAATAATTAACTCATTTCGTCTTGGATTGAATGAAGCAAGCCCAGAACCATTGGCACCAAACCATAAATTACCTTGTTTATCTTCTTCAATGGCGTTGATATAGCCGTTAATGGCTAAATTCTTATCATCTTTTTGTGGAAAAAGCTGACTAAAATGAGATATTTTAGCCGTCTTTTGGTCTATTTTATAAATACCATTTCCATTAGAACCTATCCAAATATTCCCTTGGCTATCTGTCTTGATACAATTGATACCAATATCGGATAAATCTGATTTAGTTTTAGGGAAATGGATTGTTCTGATTACAGCATTGTTAGCTAGGTCGATTTGGAAAAGTCCATGAAGATAAGTTCCTAACCAAAGGCTATTGCCCGAACGCTCTAAAGTATTCACCTTTCCTCTAAAACCATTTATTGAAAGGTGTTTCAACAAACCTGTTTTTCTATTGAAAATATTCAGCCCGCCGCCATCTGTTCCAACATATATATCACCAGATGGATGTTCTGCTAAAGCGGTAACAGTTCCAGCATTCAATCCATGAATATCAACTGGATTAAATTGTTCATGATTGAAAAACGCAAGGTTTTCATCATATTTATTCACGCCACTTTGTAGCGTGCCAATCCAAGCAATGCCACATTTATCCAAATAAATCTCTCTTACTGAATGCCCAATAAAACTACCTATCTCACTAAATTTACTTGAACTTGAATATTTTATCCTTGTGGTTTTACTACTTCTAGGGTCGAAAATGTTCAATCCATCTTCCGTTCCAATCCAAAGTTTACCAAGTTTATCAAATACTATTTTATAAATCTTATTACTACTAAGGGTTGTTTCTTCTGATTTGATAGATTTAAAATACTTAAATGTCCCATTTTTCACATCCATTACATTCAGTCCGCCTCCGTCTGTACCCAGCCATAGATTTCCCTTTTCATCTTCAGTAATTGTTCTGATAATACTATCTGAAATGCTTGTTTTGTCGGTAACGTCGTGTAAAAAACGTTTAAAAGTCTTTTTTTCTTTGTTAAATAAATGTAAACCGATACTTGTACCAACCCAAATATTACTTTTGTGGTCTTCAAATATGCACAGTATTACGTCAGAATTTAGTTTGTTTTTATCTGAGGAATTTGCGCTAAAAGTTAGAATCTTTTTGGTTTTAGGATTGAAATAATACAGCCCCGTGTAAGTTCCTACCCAAATGTTTCCAGATTGTTCTGCGTACAAACTCCTAATCCAACCGTAGGGAGAAAAATCATAATTGGTAAAATTATTGAGATTCCGATTATACAACGATAAAGTAACAGTAGTACCAACCCATAGATTACCATCTTTGTCTTCTTGCAGCGCCATTACAGTACCTCGACCAACACTGGTTGGCTCAGACTCAGTGTGTCGATAAACAGTAAAGTTAATACCATCAAATCTGTTCAAGCCATCTTCTGTACCAAACCACATAAACCCATACTTATCTTTTAAGATGGCATTTACGGTATTAGAGGACATCCCATTTTTACTATCAAGATTAATAAAATTATAATCTTTTTGCTGTCCAAAAACTTGTTGACACATCAAAAGTAAAACGATGATAAAGTATTTATTTTTCATTCCTAATTAATATTATACGCTATTTCAGAGACGAATATCGGCATTTTATTTCCACTAGGTGAAGCTATCCATCATTTAAAATAGCTAGTGTGTTTGGTTAAACGATTCTGCGAATACTAATGTTGGAAATTAGTCTTGCAGAACAAGATGAATAGCAAAAGTATTATCAAATGATTGATGAAATGTCATAACATCACAATTGAACACAAAAACAAAAAAGGTCCAAACAGCAAACGCTATTCAGACCTTTTTTATAAATGCTTGATTACTATTTCACTTCAAATTCATAAGTTCCTGAACTCAAAGTCATTTTTACTTGCTTGTTTTCAAGGCTTACCTGACTAATTCCTTGTGTTTGCGTCAGGGCTTTGCCACTTTCTTTTACTTGATTAATGCTGTTGGCTGGCAAATAAAGTGTCGCACTGCTGTTGGCTGGAATCGTGGTTTTATAAACAAAAGTATTACCTTCATAACGCCATTCGCTACTAATTTTTCCATATACCGAATCGTAATATCCTTTTGCCCAAGTCATTACTTTATCAGGGTCTGGCGTTGGTTTTAGAACGATGGCTTTGAACGCTGCCTTTTCTGGACTTCTCTGAATGCCCAAAGAATAATTATTCATCCAAGCCGCTACCGCCCCGAACGAGTAATGATTGAAAGAGTTCATGCTATTATTGCCACCAAAACCATTTTCTACGGTATAAGAATTAAGTCTTTCCCAAATAGAAGTAGCTCCGTTTACGACAGAGTATAACCATGACGGATACTTGGTTTGTTGTAAAAGTCTGTAAGCGTTGGCTGAACTTCCATTTTCAGAAAGTGCTTCTGAAATAGAAGCCGTTCCGATAAAACCTGTCATCAACGAATATTCAGGACGTTCTACGCCAAGGTCGTCTTTGTTTTTTCTTTGAATACTTTCATTCAAATTTTGAACGGCATCAGCTTTGTTGGTTTCATCGAAAACACCCAAATCCAAAGGAATGGCATAAGATGCTTGTGTATCAATCAATGTGCCTTTATCAGATTTTCCACGAGTATCCGCTTCGTTTGGAGCAGGAATAAAACCCGTTTTTACACCTGATTTAACGGTTTTATGCGAATTTTTATCGACATAAACTTCATTGAAAATTTTCTTTATTTCTTCATAACGTGTTTTGAAAGCTGTTGCTTCTTCTGTTTTTTGAAGAATCGTCGCCACCTTGTTCATAATTTCTAAATCATAAGCAAAGTACGCCATCCAAAACAAAGTATTATCGTTTTTATTTCCTTCTGGACTCAACCAGTCGCCCAATGGACCTTCGTTCAAAATACCTGTTTTCTTGTCAACTTTAGTTTCTAAAAACTGAATGTAGCGTTTCATGGCGTCGTAGTGTTCCTTCAATAATTGTACATCGCCATATTGTTGATAGGTTTCCCAAGCTACAACAAGTCCCGCACTTCCCCAAAGTGTACCGCCAAAACCGCCACCCATCGGTGCTACGTCGGTGAATCTACCACTTTCTGCTTGCACATCACGCATTGCCAAAAGGTGTCTTCTTAAAAACAAATCTGAATTCGTTAGATAAGTAGCACTTTTCGAGAACACAGAAATATCACCGCTCCATCCCATACGTTCGTTACGAGCAGGTGTATCCGTTGGAATTGAAAGGAAATTACTTCTTAGCGACCAAGTAATATTTCTCCAAAGTTTATTCACCAAATCGTTAGATGTTTCATAGGCTGAACTCAATTCTTTCACAGAACTAATCACCAAGCCTTTTACATCGGCTACCGCAATGGCTTCGTCAACGCCTGTTACTTCTACATAACGATAACCGTGGAAAGTAAATCTTGGTTGAATGATTTCGTCACCGCCTTTTAAGATATACATATCTTGTGTTAAAGCAGCTCGGATATTTTCCATCATTACCATTCCTTCATTGCCTTTGTAATCAGGCAGACTTGGGTATTTTACTTCGGCATAACGTAGCGTTATTGCTTGTCCTTTTTTTCCGTTTTTAATCAAGATTTGCGGAAAGCCTACCATATTTTGACCCATGTCATAAACAAATACTTTCGGACGCACTTCTTCTACACTTTGGGCAATCATTGTTTTTACAATGCTGGCATTATCGCCCATCTGACCCACAATTTTACAATCTTGATAATCTAACGTAGATTTTCTACCCATAAAATCCGTGAAAGTTCCCTTATAAGCAGTTCCTACTAATGGTACTTCAACTGAAGCTTTCCAAGCATTATCGTTGTAATCGGCGGTTGTCCAATCTTTAATCAATTCCTCTTTGTTAGCGTCATAGACTTCGCCTTGAAAATAACTTCCATAGCGAACTGGGCCATCGTTGAAAAACTTCCATTCTTTCGGATTTGAAGTAATTACTTGTTCTGAACCATCTGAATAGGTAATGACCAATTTTGTCAAAAGCGATTGACGGTCACCAAAATAATTCCAGCTTTCACCACTGTAAGTAATATTTCCACTCCACCAACCTTCACTCAACCAAGCACCAATGGCATTTTTTTCGCCTTGTTTTAATGCCGAAGTTACATCGTAAGTTTGGTACAAATGGTGTTTGTTGTATTGCGTTAGACCGGGATTAAAATAATCGTTACTTACTCTTTTACCATTCAAATACATTTCATAAATACCTCTTGCGGTTACGTACAAACGAGCGTTTTTGATAGCTTTTGACTGCGTAGCAAAAGTACTTCTAAGCATCGGAGCGGCATTTTTACTTGGATTTGCCAAAATCAAGGCTCCACCCGAAATAGCATAAGTACCATTTTCAATACTTAATTTTTCAGATTTAAAAATCCCAGAATAATTACTATTCGTCAACTTTTCTGTAAAAAGTGTGTTGGATGGAAAACGGAAATTCTTGATTTCAAGATCTGAAAAATAAGCTTTTTGATTATCATTCGTCTGAAAACCAATGTCTGACAACATCGGGAAACTGATAAAGTTATTACCACTTCCAACAGGATTTAAGTTGAAACCTCTTTGGGCAAAAGGAGAAGTCGGAGCGGAACTTTTATCTTTTAGTAAATTCTCTACTTTGTTTCCATCCACAAAAAACTCAAATACGCCAAAATTACATTCCGCAAAAATCTTATGTTCTTCGTATTTATTGGCTTGGTTGATAAGTGTTTGTGGTATTTCAAAAGATTTAAAAACCTTATCTTTTGAATCACTTTTATCATAACCGACTCTATAAATATTCAATTTAGCTAATCCGTCTGTCGCTTCTGAAACATTTGAAATATCTAATTCCAAAGCGATATAACTTTGGTTTTGGGTATTTTGCATAGCCATTAAATTCAAGTTTTTATCCATCAAACGAGGGTCATTTCCACCGAAAGTAAAGGCTGCTTTTGTTGAATTAGAAGCTTTGTCGAGCTGGATAGCATATTGAAATTTATAGACAGAAAGATAATGTGCATACAAAACCAAATCTTCATCACTACCGCCAATCCATTTTGCACCAGACCATGCCGATAAATCTGGATTGGGGTTCATCAAGCCCGTTTCAAACCATGAAGTATTGCTACTCATTTGGTTGAAATTATCCCAAACGTTTACTTTCCAAGTATAGCGAGTGGTGGCTTTTAGGGGTGTTCCGACGTACTCAATGCCATGCGAAAGGTCGGAATTTACTTTTTTAGAATCCCAAACGATTTGATTTTGGGCATCCGAAACAATGATTTGATAAGCTTTTTGAAAATATCCTCTTTTAGGAGATTGCCCTTTTTTGACCTCCGAAACCTGCATTTGCCAAGCAAAATGAGGATTTGAAATATCAATTCCTAGAGGATTTGATTGATAATCTACCGTTAAATTTCCCACAGAAACATTCGCAAATACGTTTCCAAAGAATAAAGTAAAGAAGAAAAAGGTAAGCCAATAAGCCTTTTGTTTAAGCATCATATTTAATATTTATTAAGATTGTTTAATAGATATTACAATATATAGATATTTTATAAACTAACCTTTATGTAATCACCTGTTAGGTGGCGAGGCAATAGGAGAAGTAGGTGCTATTTCAAAGAAGAAAATAATGCTGATTTAGCTGAGATGTAAGGGGGAAATAAACATAGTGAGCATCATTCTATTGCTAAAATGATGCTCAAAAATAGGCTTGCATTTTGTCGGGTTGCTACTTTTTCTTCCAAAGAGAACCATTCTTACTTGCGATTTGAGTCAATTCCCCATTTTCTACAAGCTTTTGAAGGTAAGCATCCGTTTCATTTCTAGGCATTCCCGACAGTTCTGCAAATTCTCTAGAGGTAAGTGTTTGATATTGTGCGAATAAATTATTCCAATTTTTATTAATTTGATTTTTCTCAACTTGGGGCTGAAGTTTTTTTAACGTTTGCTCGTAAACGCCAAAAGGTTTACTTCCGTAAATTGTTTCGTATTTTCCTTCGCTATCTACAAAATACATGGTCGGAAAACCCCTCACTCCTAGGTTGCGTCCTAATTGTAAATCTTCTGAAAAAAGTGTTTTGGCTTTCCCTTCATAATCTTCTTGCAGACGATGAACATCTAAACCCACTTTTTGTGCGGCAAGCGATATATTCTCCCATTTAGCAATGTTTTTCTTTTGCAAAAAAACCATTTCTCTGATTTCACGAAGAAACAACAATGCTTTTTCTTTACTCTGTAGTTCTGCTGCTTTAAAGGCAATAGAAGGCGGATAGGAAGAATTAAGCGGATCTTCAAACCAAATATCACCATCAATGGGCATATCATAATATTCACTTACTTCATCCCAATGGTGCGCCACATCTGATGGTTTACTGATTCCCCCACGGTTATACGACCAGTCGGGCAACAAGCCCCCCATTCTGTATTCTACCTCTATATTTTTACCGTATTCAAGCTTTAATTTTCTCAATTGTGGCTCTATTCCCCAACATGAAGAACAAATAGGGTCGGTATAATAAATAATTTTAATCTTTTTTTGGGCTTCGTCTTTTAGTGTTTTTGAATTTTCGTTGACATCCGAATCAGCTATTTCGCAAATGCCAGTTTCTAAGTCACACAAAAGAGGATTGTTTGTTGAGTTATTCATTTTTTGTTGTTTCACCTGAGCGGTAGCCAAAATTGGCAATAATATCAGGCTTAGTATTAAGGTATATTTCATTTAGAATAATACCGTGTAGGTTTAATTTAATTGTTCCTTGAGTTTCTGATACAAAGCTCTACATATTTTTGATGGGTGTCAATTAGTCAGAAAAACATGACTATTAAATAATGCCTTATTTTTAATTTTTTTTGCAAAAGATGTTAATTGAAGTTAAAATCAGCTTGAACAAAAGAATAAATCAAGTAAATTGCCCAATTACTATCATTTTGAACTTTATCAAATAAGAAAGAGTTAACATACCAATTGAACATTTTTTCAGAAGAGCCGCCTTACTATATCTGAATATCAGCGCATTAAAATTTATGGAATTTAAGACAGCAAGTACTGATGGATGCCCAGCAGAACATCTTTTAAAAACTCTTTCTGGGAAATGGAAACCCCAAATTTTTCGAATAGCCTTAGAAGGCCCTATTCGTTTTAATTTGTTATTACGACAAATTGAAGGTTCTAACAAACAATCTATTTCGGTAGCTTTAAGAGAATTGGAAGAACAAGAATTATTAGAAAAAGTAATTATCAAGCAAAAACCATTGCATATAGAATATAATTTGTCTGAAAAAGGCAAATCACTTATTCCTATTTTTCGTCAGTTGGAGTTCTTGTCACATGAACAGGTTTTGAATTAAAGAGTACAATAAATAGAAGAAAACTGAAAGACCTTTTTAGGGTTCAATACTTTTGGAAACGAACAATCAGAAATGATTTTTTGAGATAAAAAATCCAATTAAATTAAAACATAAAGCCCAACCAGATTTAAAATTTGGTTGGGCTTTATGTTTATTTCGCAATTACCTACGCTTTATTTCGATTAGAAAATTTCAAAATTCTATTCTTCATGCCTTCAATGATATAATACATACAAGGTACTAACAATAAAGTCAGGAACATCGAACTTGTTAAGCCTCCGATAATTACCCAAGCCATTCCATTTTTTACTTCTGCTCCAGAACCTGAAGCCAAAGCAATCGGCAGCATACCTGTAATCATGGCGATGGTCGTCATTAAAATTGGGCGTAAACGTTCTTTCCCTGCTTCTACCAAAGCTTCTTTTACCGATAAACCTTGTTCTTTTAAGTGATTGGTAAAATCGACAATCAAAATCCCATTTTTTGCCACCAAACCTAATAACATAATCAAACCAACGATGGCGAAAATCGTTAAAGATTCCATTGTTAAAGCCAAGGCTAATAATGCTCCAATTAATGCCACAGGAATTGAAAAAAGTACTACAAATGGATAAACAACACTTTCGTAAAGCGCAACCATGATTAAATACACTAACAAAATTCCTAATAACATGGCTGTTCCTAAACTACCAAAAGCATCTTTTTGGCGTTGTGCTTCTCCTTGATAATCAATCACTACGCCTTCTGGTACTTTAATTTTAGCAATTTGTTTTTGTAAATCTGCGACAATCGTTCCCGTTGGACGACCAACTGCCGAAGCCGTTACTTTGATAGAATTCATACGGTCGGAACGTTCTAACACTGCCTGACCCACTACTTCTGAAACCGTAGCAACATCTTTTAATTTTATAATGGCATTACGACTGTTACGAAGTGTTAATTCACGAACATTTTCGATAGAACGTTTATCCGATTTTTCTAATGAAATATTAATCGGATACTCCTCTCCTGCTTGTTTAAACTTCGATTGGTCATTTCCTCTAAAAGCTAACTGAATCGCCCCTCCTACTTCTGGAACTGTCAAGCCTGCATTGGCAATTTTATCACGGTCGAGTTCAATGGCAATTTCTGTTTTTAAACTTTTCGTACTAAATTCTACATAATCAGTTCCTGGCGTTTTACGCACTATGGCTTTGATTTGATTCGCAATATCCTGAATCACAGCCATATCCACTCCTTTAATCGCAATTTGAATCGGTGCTTCACTACCTCCTGTAAGGCTCACTGGACGAATCACTACTTTTACACCTGCAATTTTCGTTATTTCATCTCTTATGGCTGCACTAAAAGCATCTGTTGAAACTTTACGATGTTCTTTTTCTACTAAGGTTACCGATATTTCTGAGATATTTGAGTTAGAACTTCCTGTACCAGCCGCACCTGTTTGCGTACCTACATTGGCGAAAACTTTTGATACTTCTGGTTTCTGCAATAATAATTGTTCCACTTGTTTGGTCATCAAATTGGTTTGTGCTAAAGGCGTTTGCGGAGCCATTTCAAGCTGAATGGCAAACTCGCCACGATCTCCAGAACCTGCAAAAGACGAACCTACAAAACCTGTTGCTAACAAGGCAATTGAACCTACAAACATCACAAAAATGCTAATCAACACCCATCTTTTATGACCAAGTGCCCATGTCAATAATTTGCCATATTCTTCTTTTACGTTATCTAAAAATCTTTCAAAAGCTAAGTTGATTTTTCCCCAAAGGCTTGATTCACTCAAGATTTCAACTTTCCCCCATCTTGAAGCTAATAATGGCGTTAAAGTAAATGACACGAACAAACTCATCAAAGTAGAGAAAACCACTACCAATGAAAATTCACGTAAAATGTTTCCAATTAAACCGCCACTCATTGATAAAGGTAAAAATACCACGACGTCCACCAAAGTAATGGCAATTGCTGTAAAGCCAATTTCTTTTCGTCCTTCAATCGCTGATTCTACTCTACTTTTACCCATTTCAAGGTAACGATAGATGTTTTCTAAAACCACGATACTATCATCCACCAAAATACCTACTACTAAGGAAAGCCCCATTAATGTCATCAAATTGAGCGAAAACCCAAAAATATACATCAAAATAAAGGTCGGAATCATTGCCGATGGAATGGCAACCAATACAAAAAGCGAACTTCTGAAACTATGTAAAAAGAACAACATTACCGCTCCAACAATGATAATCGCTAAGAACAAATCGTGCATTACGGCATCGGCAGAAGCCAACGTATAAATAGATTGGTCAGCAGCAATATCATAAGAAAAGCTTTTCGAAGCATAACTCGCTTTAATTACTTGCAATTTTTCCTTAACCGATTTACTTACGTTCACCGCATTGGCATCGGCTTGTTTTACGATTTCAATACCAATTCCTGCTTGACCATTGTTTCGGTTCAAGGTTTTTGTTTCAGTTTGTCCGTCTGTAATAACCGAAAGGTCTTTTAATAAAACTCTACTTCCATCAGCATTTTGACGAATAATCAAGTTTCTTAATTCTTCTACTTTCACCAATTTGGCATCCAAACGAATAGAAGTACGACTGCTGTTACTCAAAATACTTCCCGCAGGATACGAACTATTACTGTTCGAAATCATTTGATTTACCTGTGCCGAAGAAATATTATAAGCTTGTAACTTATCGTTATCTAAATTTACTTGAATTTCACGCTCGTTTCCACCAATCAAACGTACTGTACCAACGCCTGCGACGTTAGATAAAATTGGTTTGATTTTTTGGTCGATTAAATCATATAATTCTGGTTCAGACATTTTTGCAGAAGCACTGATTCTTAATACAGGAATTTCGTCTGTATTGAAACGGTTTACCACAGGGTCGTCGGCATCGTCTGGCAAAGTCGATTTAATTTGATTAATTTTTCTTTCTGCATCTCTTTGTGCATCAAGCGTATTAATCCCAGATTTTAATTGTACAGTTACTAATGAAAGCCCTTCTGAAGAAGTAGAAGAAATCTTGTCGATACCTTCAATGGCCGAAACGGCTTCTTCAATCGGTTTGGTTACAACGTTCTGAATTTCATCGGAAGACGCACCACGATAGGTCGTCTGAACCATGATAATATTCGCTTCAAATTTAGGTAATAGGTTATAATTCAATTGTTTATAACTCACAAAACCAAACAAAATAAGCGTTACGAAAATTACTGTAATCAGTAATGGTCGTTTGATGGATATTTCGGTAATTGACATATTTTTAACGATTATTGATTGGTAGTTTTACTAATTTTACTTCCGCTAGTCAAATTGATTTGTCCGCTGGTTACTACTTCTTGTCCTGCTTGTAAGCCAGAAATCACTTCAATATTTTCTCCGATTTCACGTCCAACAGTAATTTTCTGAATCGTAGCGACATTGTTTTCAACCACATAGACATAAGGATTTTTTGTACCTTCTACCAAAGCCAATTTCGGAATTTGTAAAACACTTGCTTTACGACCTAAATCAAAACCAACCATTACATAAGTACCTGCTCTTAATTGATTGGTGTTCAATTGTAATTCTACTCTGTAATTATGGTTTTCGTCACCTTTTGGCGAAATGAATTTCACCGTTCCAACAAAGCTTTTGTTTGGAAAAACATCCGAAGAAATCGTAGCTGCTTGTCCTAATTTCAATTGATACACATCTTTTTCATTCACAAACACAACGGCTTTCAAATGAACGTCATCTACAATCGTTGCGATAACTGTTCCTGGACTTACATATTCACCTGCCATCAATTTTCGAGAAGTAACAACTCCGCTAATTGGTGCGATAATGTTACCATCCGCAATTTGTTGTTTTACTTGTTCAATTTGAATACGAGTATTTTCAACATCGTATTTAGAATTGATTACACTCAATTCTGTTCCTGCATTTCCTTTGAACAAATCGTTATTGCGTTGATACTCTTTTTCTAATTTATTAAGTGTTAA
This sequence comes from Arcicella lustrica, assembly GCF_034930985.1. Lineage (NCBI taxonomy): Bacteria > Pseudomonadati > Bacteroidota > Cytophagia > Cytophagales > Flectobacillaceae > Arcicella > Arcicella lustrica. The sequence continues at coordinate 60,904 of NZ_JAYGIM010000018.1, read as the reverse complement.
CTCATTAGCCTTCAAATTGATAATTTTCAATTTTGAATCTAATTGCCCAATCACTTGTCCTTTCGAAACTCTTGATCCAACTTCAACCGAAAGTTTTTCGATTTTACCTTGAACGCCGATGGCAATTGTTGCTTCGTTGCTCAATTCTAAATTGGCTGGCAAACTTACTTTGCCATCAAAAGGTTGGAAATCTACTTTAATCGTTGAAACCGCTACAGGAATAATTGAGCGGTCAACCACTACTTTATTCGCTTCAATTTTTTTCTTATTTTTAGCAAGTGTAAATGCGATTGCTCCTGCCAAAACAAGTAATGATAATGTTATGATGAAAGACTTTTTCATGGGTCTGAAGATTAGAATTGGTTGATATAGCTTTTTAAATTTCCTTTAGATTTTTCGTATTCAAGTCTTGAACTCATTACGTTAATCAAAGAAGTGATATAATTACTTTGTGCCTCTTTATATGAATAATCTGCATTGAGCAAATCAGAAAGCGTTGAAACTCCTTTTTGATATTCCAAATCGCTACTTTCAAAAACCTGTTTGGCGAAATAGAGATTTTCACGATTGATGACTAAATCTGATTGTGATTTCTGCAATTGTGCATTTGAATTTTTGAAAGATAATTGCAAATTATTAGCACTAATTTGCATGTTTGCTTTAGCATTCAATAAACTAATTTCTGCTTGCTTCAACTGACTTAATTTGCGGTAGCCACTGAAAATTGGCACACTTACTTTCAAACCAACCGTTGAAAAATCAAACCAATTAGAAAAAGATTTTGCAAATTCATTATTCAAACTGGTAGCTCCATAACGGGCGTACATCGAAACCGTTGGCAAAAAAGCGGCTTGTTTACGTTTTACATCAAATTCTTGTAAAAGAGCATTGTTGTTTTGAATTCTGTAGTCCAACAAATTACTTACTTGAAAATTATTGTCTTTTTCAACAAGCGCTAAAGATTCATAATTTGAAAATTCTATCACATTAATTTCTTCGTCCAACGACATCCCCATAGCATGTTTTAGTTTGTTCAATGCCACTTGCTTGTTCATTTCCAAGATTGATTTCTGCGAAACGATATTATTCAAGCTTGATTTGGTACGGTCGTAATCGGTCTTTTTAATGACTCCTTTTTCTAAACGCAATTTCAGAATGTCTAATAATTCACGGTATTTTTTCTCATTTTCTAGCGTGATTTTTTCTTGTTCTAAATAAACCAATACTTGAAAATAAGCACTGACCGTATTGTAAATGATATTGTCTTGGTTTTGCTCTTTTTTCAAAATCGACAATTGATTATTCGGTTCTGCGGCTTTGATTCCTACCAACATCGACTTGTCATATAATACTTGGTCTAATTGAGCTGTACCTGTAGTACTATATTGTGTACCGAATTGTAACTTGATTTCTGTTGGACTAAATGCGCCTGCTGGAATGATAGAAACTTGTCGTTTAAGGTTATCATCAAAAGTAATGTTGGTACTTACTTGTGGTAAGTATCCCGCTAATGCTTCTGTTGATTTTTGCTTGGCAATGGCAATCTCGTTCTCATAAACGGTATTACTCACATGGTTTTTGAGGGCAAAATCTACACACTCTTTTAAGGATATATTCTTTTGTGCATGAACATCATAGCCCAAAACGAATAATATCAGATAAAAGAAAATCTTATTCTTTTTCATAATGATAGTTGATAAAAATATTATTGACTTTAGTGATAGTTGATTTTGTCAACTATTTGAGCAAAAAAACTACTTTCCAGCGTTCTCTTTTAATTTAATAAGTACTTTTTTGAATATCTCTAGTTCATTTTCTGAAATATCTTGCATATTTCTTTCACTAAGACGATTGATAATTTCTTCGCATTTTTTGAGTACTTCTGTACCTAATTCTGTGATAACAATATGTTTTTTACGGCGATCAACAGCATCGTTTACTCTAACAACATAACCCATTTTTTCAAGCTGATCTATGTGGCGCATAATCGCAGATTTATCTTTTTGCATGATTTCTGCTAAATCCGACTGTATCGACTCTTCTTGTGATGTTAAAATTCTAAGCAAGTAATGTTGTTCAGGAGTTATGTTAACATTCTGATTTTCAAACTCTTTAGCCGATTGTTTAAAGAGTGCTCTTATTGTATTAGCGAATAAAAACTGAAATGAAGTCTTTGTAATTTCCATAATTTCGTTGACATTAAATATAGTTGACATTATCAACGATTCAAAATTACAACTATTTTTTTTTGTACAAAAACATTTTGTGTTTTATTTTTAAAAGGAATAAAAAACCACTGTAAAACATTGAGAAATAATGTTTTACAGTGGTTAAAATTTACACCTAAAATTCAACTTACTTCTTCTGCAAAATTTTCACTTCGCTCAATAAACCCGAAGGTTGTAAAGTTGAATTTGCTTGATAGAAAGGCATCGTTGTAAAAGTTGTTTTGTTTTTTTCATTGGGTTGTGCATCGCCAATAAGTCGGTTTACCCAAAGGTTGGTTACTTTTACTTCAATGGTATTTTCTCCTGCTTTAATCGCTTCTGAAATATCTACTTTGAATGGTTTTTTCCAAACCACACCCACATTTTTACCATTGATAATTACTTCAGCAATGTTTTTAACCTCGCCTAAGTCTATTTCAATTGATTTTTTATCCGATAAATTATTGATTTTAAACGTGTTGGTATAAGTTGCCGTTCCTGAAAAATACTTAACATCAGCATCCGTGTTTTCAGACCAAGAACCTAATTTATCTAAAGTCACATTTTTGTTGTTGAAACTTACTTTCCACGGACTGTCGATTTTAGTCAATACTGTTTCTTTTTTAGAAGGAACGGTATAAGTATTCGCTGTTGCTTTGTCTTTGAAAACAACAAATAAAGCACCCCAAGAATCAAATTTTAAAGGAACAATTGTTCTTCCATCTTTAATTTGGAAAGATACTTTTTCAGATTTTCCTGTAACAGGATTCCACAATTCAGGTGTTTTACCCGTTACTCTGAAACTGATTTCTGCTTCATTTTCCTGCTCACTTCTACTGTCTAACCAATAAATATCTTGGTCAGTCGTTTGACGATGACGGAAAAGTATTTTGCTTTTAGCATTTTTAATAATCACATCAGGCTGAATATTGAGTTTATCAAAGCTTGTTACATTCGCATTTTTCCAAATTTCATTGGCTAAAGCTTGGAAAGCTTCATCATTATCTGATAAACTTGGCGATTTCACGGGTTTGTTACCAATTACTTTAATGCCTGCATCGACTAAAGTTTTGATTTTTTTCAAAACTGATAAAGTCATCATATTAGCAGATTCGTCTAACATCAATACTCGATAAGTATTGCCACTCTTTGCCACTAATTTGCCATCTTTCGCTTCAATCACATTTTGAAGTGCGCTTGCATTCACAAAATCAAATTCAAACCCTGCTGGAATATTTGGTAATTTTTCACGGCAAACCCATGTAATATTGGTGTTTTCACCATAATAGTACAAAATATCAGCCACGTTTTTACCTTGTTGAAGCATATAGCTACTTCTTCCTAAATACTCCATCCAAGCTTTTCCGCCAGTTTCAGACCAAGTTTCGTGACGAGTAAAATACTGACCAAATGGCCCAAGTGAGAAGCCCGGTTTTTTATCGTCTAAAGGTTGGTGAACCGAAGTATGAATCACAAAACGGTTCAAGCCCGAAGCCAATTCTAAGTCAGCAGTACGTTTTAATTTTTCTGGATTCCAACTAAAAGCATTTTGAATAGAAGTCATAGACTCTGCCGCTACAATATTTTGTCCGTAAATATTGGCTACCGACGCTGCTTCACGAATATCTGCTTCGCTGCGTACTTCTTCGTTATTTCCACCTGCCAAACTTCCAGGCGTCCACATGGCAGACATCGGAATATCTGCATTACGTTTTACGTCCATCCCATCCGCTAAGTAAATACGACCGCCTTCGTGCGACTCAGTATAGCGTTTCATCCCTCTTTTGTGCAATTCTTCGCCAATTACATCGTAATGGTTTTCGGCAATCATTTCACCAATCGTTTTTCTGAAATCCCACAAGAATTTTTCACTGGCTTCAACACTTTTCACAACTCTGCCCGTCAACACAGGAATCCAAGTAATGAGGTCATAGCCACGTCTTTTCTTAAATTCAGCTGGCATATCTTTCGTCCAGTTCATGTGACCAGCTTCGTAGCTATCCAAAATCATGTACTCAAGTCCCTTCGCTCCCATCATGCCTCCAGTGGCATCTTTGTACATATCCAGATATGTATTGATGTACTTTCTTACGGCTTCTTTGTCTAATTTATCTACTTCTAAACCCGTAGCTTCTGGCGATGCTGGATGATTTTGACGACCCGTCAATGAATACCCCAAACGTACAACCATCCAATTTCCAGCAGGAACATCCCATTCCAAACTACCATCAGCTTTTAATTTACTCGTTAAATCAATCACATTTTCAGAAGAAATAACGTCAGCATTTTCTGGCGAATAAGTTTTTGAATCTTCTTTCCAAGGAGAAAAACCTGCTTTCTCTTCCGTTTGGTCAATGCGAGAAGTATTGAAAAGTACAAATTCTGACACCTTTGTACCTTCTGGCTTAGGTTCGCCTGCAGGCATACCAATCATAGCGGCAAAAGGACTTATTGCCCCGGGAAGTGTCTCGAAACAAATTCGCCAATATTTTGCCGTCGTGGCTGGAATCCCAACCGTAATAAATGGCAAAGTACTGTTAGGAACTTTAGTAATCGTTCTGAAATTCACACCATCATCACTTACTTTTAAGCTACGGTTGGTTGGACCTCCGTTAAATTCTGCCAATTCTCCTGCTGCACCAACGCCAATAGCAAAAGCTTTGAAGGTTTGTGGCGTATCAAATTCATACTGTATCCACATATCTTTTCCTACTTCCATCGCTGGTAGCTCATAAACTTTGCTCAAGTCATGGTCTAACATCAATTTGGTATCAAAATCGCCCCCACTTTTTGTCATTTTGGGGTTTAAATCCATCAGATGCTTTTCGTTAGATGGTAATTTATAAGCAATTACAAGAGCATCTGCAGCAAATTGTGGCATTTTACCAATAAAACCACCCATTAAACCGCCTGATTCTGTACCAATTTCTTGAAATTTACCCACTGCTTCGGGCAATTTGGGTAACTGAACATTTTGTTTTTTTCCGCCTTCAACAATTGCTTCTGTCCAAATATACTTTTTCATCGCATCTTTAGGCTCAACCCAAGGGCCACCCGTAACACTCCAACCCGGCGAACCAGCAATTGCCATTTCAAGTCCTTTTTTGTCGGCTAATTCCGTCGTGAATTTGAAAGCATCTTTCCATTCTGGTGTCATAAACACCAATTTTTTAGGCACGACAACAGGTGTAAATAAATTGGCATCAAAGTTTTGGAAACCGCCAATTCCCACACGACTCATCCATTCCAAATCTTTTTGGATACCGTCTTTTGTAATGTTTCCATTCATCCAGTGCCACCAAACTCTGGGTTTAGCCGAATTGGGCGGTGCCTGAAAATATTTTTGTAAAGAATTGACTTGCTGTGCTTTACCATTCATTACTCCTACCATTAGTACAGCAACAGCTGTCTGGAGGAATTGATATTTTTTCTTCATTGTTTTCTGGATAAACAGTTTAAAATTTCTATCTAAAGTATTTTTATAAAACCTGATTACTTGATTTTTCCCTATCTCAATACTATGTTGTAGTGGCAACCCTTGCGGTTGCCGTTTCATGCGAGGCAACCGCAAGGGTTGCCACTACATGAACAGCAAATTCTAAAAAAATGTCAAGTAATCAGTTAAAGGACTTTAAGGGTTAACTATTGATTTACAAATCATCAATCACTCATTCACTAAATCACAACTCACTACATCAACTCATAATCTATTTCTAAAAAATCAGCGACTGATTTCATCCAGTAATTCTCAACAAAGTGTACATGGCTTGGATGATTTGAATAGTAATCATAGCCAGTTGCATCATCGAATTCCATTGAAATACCATATTCAAAATGGTTTTTGGGGCTGATTTGCTTGAGTACTTCAAACTTTTGAACGCCTTCGATATTGACTAAACTGTCCACTGCTTCAAAAAATGCTTGTTTTTCAGCAGTACTTATGCCGTCTTTAAGTTTGAGAATTACTGAATGTCGTATCATTGATTATATATTTTAAAAATGTGATACATCTTTGGTCTTTTACCTGTTATCGTTTTTACTTCAATAACAGGTAAAAGCTGAACTAAAACTTAAACGTGGCGGTCAAGAAATATGCTCTTGGAGGTAAACTTAAAGTTGAGTAAACAACATTTGGATTTGCCTCTAACTGAGCTTTCGTAAAGCCTTGTCTGTCTAAAGCAGCAGGGAATCCACCCGGTGCCGACCAGCCCATTACGCCATTTTGGTTGAAGATATTATTGATATTAGCTTGTAATTGCCATTTTGCATTTAGGTTATAGCCCAAATTTAAATTCGATTGGCTAAATGCTGGCAAAGAAAAAGTATTGGCTACGTTAGCGGCACGTTTGCCCATATAAGAAAAATCAAGTGATGAATAGAAATTTCCTTTGGTATAAGTTGGCGAAATTCTGATAATCACGCTGGCATTATTATCGGTTTCGTTACCAGAAAAATCCTGTATTTTATCATCTGCTTTTCCATTCGCACCCAAAATCCAAGTTTTATATTCGGTTGCTTTTGAAGATTGGAAAGTAGCCACTGCACGAAGACTTAGGTTTTTAGTAAAACTGTGATTCGCCTCAATCTCTACTCCCATCGTCGTAAATTTATTGTACAATACTGGCGTGTTGTAGGTTGACGATAAATCTACTGTTTCTTGACCTTGTACTTGTTGCGGAACATTGCTTAGGATACTGTAAAATGGCGTCACAAACAAATTAGTATTGCCAGATTTTACTTTATAGCCAATTTCGAATTGCTGAATTTTTTGGGCAATTGGGTTTAAATTGGCTGCTCCAAAAGCAGTATTAACCGTAACAAACATATCTAAATCTGGTGCTTTACTGCCTTGTGAAAAGCGACCATAGACCGCTTGCTCATCAGCAAATTTATAGTTCAAACCTCCAGAGAAAGAGAAAGTATTCACACTTAGATTATCGTAATTATATTTTGCTGTAATTTTTCCGCTCGAATTATCATAAAAAGTTAAAGGGTTTCCGTCTGTTCCACCAGTACTTGAAGGCGTTGACGTAGCAATTTGGTTTGTTCCAGAGTAAGCAACTTTTTCATAACGAACGCCCCAGTCAAAATTTAAAGCAGAGCTAACCGTCCAGTTATGTCCAAAAAACAAAGCTGTTTGTTGCTGGCTTGCTGTGATAACGTTTACGGCAACACTTTTTCCTGAACCGCCAATTACTCCATTAGGATTAGTAATTTGATAGGTATTGCCATCAAAACCCGCCAAAGTAATGGCTGTAAGTGTTGGTCGTGGCGAAGTCATTTGTGAAAATGCAAGACCAGCATCCGTCGAAGACAATCTATCCAAATTTGAATTAGCATAAAATAAACCTCCAGTAAAACTCATATCTTTTACTTTTTTCGTAATCGTAAACTGGTCGATAAATTCTTTCATTCTATTGTCTGAATAAAACAATGGATTGAAATACAACGAGTTTTTCTGGATAGAAGCTCCCGGAAAATTACTACCGTTATCTATAAAATTGAAGCCTGCAAAATTACCATTGACAATATTGGGTGCTTGTGTAATAGAGCCAAATTGTGTTCCAGAAGCAAGGTCTTTATAAGAATAAGTACCAAACTGACCCAAAAGACCCGGAATAGCATAGAAAACCAAACCATCAGCCGCAAATGGATAAGCTACGGCAGTGGTATTCCAAACGGAACTTTTATCAGAATATCTTGCTTTGTTTTCAATGGTTAAACCTTCGCCAATACTTTGCTCCCAGTTCAAACCGATAGATTTGTCGATTGAGTGAATTTTATCTCTTGAATCGAAATGTACTTTTTTCCCTGTATCATTAATCGTAAAATCAGCTTGTACAGACGGAATCAACACTGTATTCGTTTGCGTTACACCTGCTGGTAAAGTAGGATTAGTGAAACCAATTGTTGGTAAAAACTCAAACCAAGCATTGTGGTCGTTTAGGTATTTAGCATAAAATTTTAGCGAACCGCTTTTGTAATTTTTCACTAAGTTCGCTTTTACTTGACCGCCATTATTCATTGGATAACCCGGATACCTTGCCCCATCTGCTTGACGATAAAAACCTCCAATATTGTACGTCAAAGATTTATCTTTACTTAATGGGCCACCAAAATTTACATCTGTACGATAAAATGGATTTTGTCCATTGCCTTCTAAACCATACTTCGCACGGATTTCGCCAGCAAATTCTTTTCCGCCAGTTTTTGATACATAGTTAAAAATACCTCCCGGAGCATTGTTTCCTAAAATAGAAGCAGTTCCACCACGCACAGCTTCTAATTTTCCTAAAGTAGCATCTGTACGAAGAAAATAATCTGGACCGTAGTTTCCGAAAGTTGCGTTAGTTACTGGTAAACCGTCTTCCTGCATTGAAACATAGTAATAACCAGATGCACCATCATTTGACCCAACTGAAACCCCACGAGAATAAACAGTATTACGGATTTCTCCCAAAGATGTGTTAACAAAAACACCAGGAATATTTTTCAATAAATCTGCGGCACTGCTGATGGCAAGTTTATCAAATTGTTTTGCGCTCAAAGTAGAAATCGCTACCGACGATTCCATTCTCGTTCTTTTATCAAAAACCCCCGTTACGATTACTTCTTCCAAAGCAGCAACGTTTTCTTTCAAGGTTAAATTAATACTTGATTGAGACGCTACTTTTATTTCTTGCGTATAAAAACCTATGAACGAAAAAACAAGTACAGCATTTCCATTGGGTACATCAATTCTGTATTGACCTTTTGCATCAGTAACGGTACCTTGTTGTGTTCCTTTTAACAGGACGGTTACGCCTGTTAGTGGCTCGTTTTTTTCGTTAATAATTGTTCCTGATACAGTTTGTTTAACGGGTAAAGTATTGTTCTGGTCAATATCGTCCGCTATTTTTCTGTATTCCATAGGCATCACATTATTCTCTTTTTGTTTTAGAATAATCTGGTTGCCATTTAACTGATATTCAATGTTTAAAGATTTGAATAACCTATCAAGTGCCGACGAAAGTGTTTCATTTTGGCTTTTGAAAGATACTCTTTGCTCTGATTTAATCGCTTGGGGACTATAGAAGAATCTTACATTTGCAGACTTTTCTATCTGGACAAGTACGTGCTTTAATTTTTCTTCGCTGGATTGAACACTTACTTTTTTATTCAGTATTTCTTGCGCTTCTACATCTTTTGCCATGCTAATGCCGATAAAAGATAGTGTAATAAAAAGTTGAACCAACGAAATTTTCATACATTGGATTAATAAATCATGATTTTTTTTCATACTTTTGACTGTTTTGTTTGATTTTGCTAAACTTTGAACACAACAATCCCCTTCAACCCTTTTCAGGATGTTGTACCAAAATGGGGACTTTTCTGAGCCAGTAGGTCTGCACACCTTCTGGCTCTTACTTTTTTACTGACATTTAATTCTTAATTTTTACTTGAATTGTACTTTAATAATCGGCTAATTATAAATCTTCACATTGATAATCAGCGGTTTAAGCACAAGTTGTGAATTGTGAGTTATGAATTTAAAACTAACAATTCAGCACTCATTCTTATTTGCAATTGGTACTCTCAAAACCCATACTTCACCACAATTCAAAACTCATAATTACTTACATCCTTTTGCATTAATTAAAATTTTTCCTTCCAAAACTTCATAAGAACCTGCGACAATATTGGTGATGATGTCTAATTTTTGGAAAAGACTCTCATTTTCAAAAGCTCCCGTTACTTGGCATTCTGCTAGAAGAGCTTCATTATAGACAATCTCAATACCATAAGCCAATTCGATTCTTTTGAAAACTTCGCTTAGCGGCGCTTCGTTAAATTCAAAAGAAATGCCATTGGCATTGACAATAATGGGTGTAGTGATTAATTTTTTATCATACTGATCCGTATTTCTATCAAAAATGGCTTGCTGATTGGGTAGCAATACCACGCCTTTTAAAGTATTTTCTTTTTTACGTTCATTTAGGTTTTTAAAAACACTTACTTTTCCTTCTTGAACAGAAACCACAACGTCTTTCATCTCTTCAAAAGCCTTTACATTAAATCTCGTGCCCAATACTTTGGTCGTTACTTCATTTGCCATCACTAAAAAAGGTTTAGTTGGGTCTTTTGAAATATCGAACGTTGCTTCGCCTGATAGAATGACTAATCTTCTATCATTTTCAAAATTTTCTGGATACGTAATTTTACTTTTGGGCGCCAATAAAACGGCCGAACCGTCGGGCAGATGAATTAAGATAGGTTTATCAAGTTTATTGACTTTCTCGATATGAGCTTTGTGTAAAGTCGCTAAATTTTTATGATAAGCTGTGTTTTGCAAAGAAAAATAAACCAAGCCAATGAGCAAGATGATGATGGCTGCTCCAGACCAAACAACAGAAGACGATAATTTCAGAATCTTGGCTAAAGAAGTTTTTTTCTTATTCGTTTCCTGAATTCTCGAAAATATATAGTTTTTAGCTTCAACAGAAATATTATTCGATTCATAGGTTTTAAGCCCCATCTGAATTGTTCCAATAATTTTTGCTGCCTCTATGTACTCTCTTTTATTTGTGGGATTACTCGCCAACCAAGTTTGCCAAAATAGCTTACTTTCATGATTTGGATTTAATTGATGGGTCACGAAAACATCATCAATTAAAAAATCTGAAACCGAATATAGTATATAATTATTAGCCATCTGTTCTGTTACTATTTTACAAAATAGACACAGCCCTTATTGTTATATACTCACTATAATCTAAAAAAAAATTAAAAAAATTATAATTTTAAAATCGGTAATGATTTTCTTAACTTCTCAACAGCACGAACAACTAAGTTTTGTGCTGATTGTCGGTTGATACTCATCACATTAGCTACTTCGTTGTATTCTAAATCTTCCACAAATCTCAATCGAAGTGCTTCTTGTTGGCGTGGCGGCAATTCGCTAATTAATTTATTCACTAATTCTTCTTTCGAAAAACCATCAACATTGTTAAGCAGAGTGGTTTCTTCAGAAATGGCTTCGTCCCACAATTCATCAAAATCACCTTCGTTCAAAGCCATGTATTTACTTTCTTTTCGAAGAATTTGGTTTTGCATTCGGTTTTTTAAAGCCCTCAGTAAATAAGCACGAATATTATTAGGCGTAACAATGTTGTTTCTTTTATCCCAAATTTCCGTAAAAACATCATGGATACAATCAAACACAAAGTATGACGAAAGTGAAGAAAGACTCATTCCGTATCGATACATCGCACCCACATTTTGCTTATAAATCAATGAGTACGCTTTCTCATCTCCTTTCTTAAAGGCTTCCCATATATTGGTTTCTATCTGTTCGGAATCCATGCTTTCGTTAGATAAGCGACATTACAATGTTAAAATAATATCATTTTTAAACAAAAAAATACAAACTAAAGCTCTTAACATTCATGTACTGTCATGGATAAGTAATTATACAATACTTACAAAAAATTGAGCGCATCAATCCTTGCTTTTGAACTAATATTATAGTTTAACAGATAATCAACACATTTCTGAGTTGATTATCTGTTTTATCCTTCGATAAGTAAATCATCTAATTATCTTTCCAGTACCTTCAAGCTCTTTGTACTTCTCAATAAACTTTTTATCAAGTGTTTCCGAATCTTTGTACTTTATCCGTAATTGAGCCAATTTTTGATGTAATTCTTTCTTTACAGCCGCATACTTGGGGTCGTTATAAACGTTTTTCATTTCGTTTTTATCGTTCGTGCGGTCATACAATTCCCATTCATCAATGTCATAATAAAAGTGTATTAGCTTATATTTTTCGGTTACGATGCCGTAATGTCGCTTCACCATGTGAATACTCGGATATTCATAATAATGATAATAAGCAGCATCTCTGAAGTTTTTGTCATTTCCTTTAAAAATTGGGATCAAGCTTTCGCCTTGCATATCGCTTGGGGCTTTAATTCCTGCCGCCTCAAGGAACGTTTGGGCAAAATCGAGGTTCTGTACCATTTGTGTATTTTTAGAGCCTGGTTTGATAACTGTTGGCCATTTTACCAAAAGTGGCGTTTTGAACGACTCATCGAAGATAAATCGCTTATCAAACCAACCATGTTCCCCCAAATAAAACCCTTGGTCTGAAGTGTAAACCACAATCGTATTCTCTTCTAAATTATTTTGCTTTAAAAAGTCTAACACCTGCCCCACTCCTTCATCTACCGAAGCGATACATCCCAAATAATCTTGCATGTATCTTTGATAACGCCATTGCATTTTCTCTTTTTCGGTCATAGAAGGAAATTTTTTAACAAATTCCTCATTCATTTTTCCGTAGGCTTCATCCCAAGCTTTTCGCTGTGTTGGATTCATTCGCCCTACAGTGTTTTCGTAAAAGCGAATATCATAAGGATGCGATTCTTTAATGCCCAGTTTTTGCATATTTTCTGGAAATACTTTCGAATCTCCAGCCCAATTCATGTGCGTAAGCAAATTCATCTCTGCTTCTTTGGAAGCTCTACCCCTACCCTCATAATTATCAAAAAGAGTAGCAGGTTCAGGAAAAGTTTTATTCAAATACTCTTTAAAATGGCGTTCGGCTGGTAACCATTCTCTGTGCGGCGCTTTATGTAGATAAGCAAGAAAGAATGGTTTATCTTCATCTCTTTCATTTTTTAGCCAATTGATTGTTAAATCTGTAATAATGTCGGTCACATAGCCCAATAGTTTCTTTTTACCTTCTTTTTTGGTAATAATGTCTGGGTTGTAATAATTGCCTTGGTCTGGTAAAATCTGAAATTCATCAAAACCTTTTGGATTATTACCAAAATGTAATTTTCCAAACATGGCTGTTTGGTATCCATTTGCTTGAAGAATTTGCGGGAAAGTAATATTGGTGCTATCGAAAGGAAAATAATTATCTATTTTACCATTTATATGACTGTGTTTTCCGGTTAAAATTACTGCACGAGAAGGCGCACAAATAGAATTAGTCACACAAGCATTGGTAAAAAGCATGCCTTCATTGGCAATTCTATCAATATTGGGAGTCTGAGTAAGGCGTTTATCATAAGCTGAGATGGCTTGATAAGCGTGGTCGTCGGACATAATAAACACAATGTTTGGTTTCTTTTGCTTTTTAGACTTGAAAGCAAAAAACGCAACAGCTACCGAGCTGATGAGTAGCAGTGTGATAATTATTTTTTTCATAGAGAAATTGTTAATGGATATTTTGAAACCGAGCAACGCAATTGACTAATTTTTACAAAGAATCAAAATGATACAATAAAATTTGAAAATACTATAAAACAGCTTCATATAAAAATAAAACATGAATTATTATAATTAAATCAATAATCCCATCAAGGAATCGGTAATAATCCAATTAAAAAGGGACTTAAAAGCCCCTTTTAGCATCAAATTTGTAGTTTCAGGTTAAAACCTCCCAAGCTCCATTTCTTTGTAATGTGATTTTTTGCTGAAATCTTTCAAAAAACCAATCTGCAAAAACGGTTTCTTTCGTTCTGTTCTCTTTTTCCAAAAGCTTCACTCCTACCGAACTGTTTAATGCTTCTTCATTGACTGAACCGTCTTTGTGAAGAAATAGACTTGAAAATAATTTTTCAGAATATAAACTTCTTAATTCTTCCACGATTCCATGAAATATTTCATGTTTAGACGCAATGGCCAGTTGTTGTAAATAATCCAAAAACCATTGATTAAACTCTCCTTTCCAATATTTTTCAATTTCTTTACTCTTCAATTTCAATTCAGTATTTGGAACAATTGGCGCAACCTGAACAGTACTTGTCCCTTTCAACACATTCGGATTTTGCAAAGCCCAAGTAACAAAACCAATCGGGTTATGAATATTCTTGCCTTCAAGAATTAATTTATTGGTTTTACTGATTTCCTGTCCTACAGCTTCTATCCCATAAATATTAATCCATTGTTCCAATAAAGATTTGGTCATTCCTTCCCAATTTTTAGTCACATTCAGCAAATCATCTAATTCACCATCTGTACTTATCTCTTCGGCTATTTCTGGGAAGTATAACATTTTTCCCACGTCTTGCTTATTTTTATTAGGCGTAATCCAAAAAGTTAAGGCTGTAACAGCTCTTCCTGTCTTTACTTCATCGAAAGTAAATTTAATGTCCGTAAATTCCTCAAGGTCTTCTTGCGCTTTTACAATGACTCTTTGCTTAAAATTGCCGTAAAGTGGATATTTATCAACTACATCCAACATTTCTTTCAATTCCTGAATTTTAATTTGCCTCTTGCCTATCGTTTCGTACTGTTTTAGCAATTCGTAGATTCGGATGGAAAACGAGCTTTGTAGCTTCAAAATATTTCTTACATCATACATCAAAAACTGGCTTTGCAATTGAAGCAAGAACGGTTTCATGTCTGGATGAAAGGAAATATCTAAATACTTGGCTGATTTTTCTTCTACAAAGCTTTTAACGCCTGTGGCTATATGTGTGAAGAGTTCCATCTTTCCGTCTGGCGTGTCCATCAACACTCTTATTTCTCGTCTTCCTAAACGCTCTGCTCCTTGTTTGAGGTATTTGTAGGAATGTCCATCTTCTTGCAATTCAAAATCTTGAATTACTTCGTGTAGGTAAATTCGATATACTTTAAAATCTTCATCGTCTCGATGAATTTTCATTAACATTTTAGTGAAAACTCGCATTTCCCAAATGTCAAATCTATATTTACCTTCCACCAAACGATTTGCCTTACGAATAAGCCTGACAACATTGGTTTCTTTCTCTGTATTGCTATTATTTTTATCGTTTTTGTGCTTTTTCATTCTCTACCGAAATATTACATGACGATTTTGGTAAATCTGTTATATTATCTAACAATTATAGCCTTTTTTTAGGTAATTCTGTTATAGTAACTAGGTAATTCTGTTATACTTCTCGGTAAATTTGTTATACTAACCGGTAAATTTGTTATATTTAAGCTCATAAGTATCTATTTATCAATTGGTTACGAGCCCCGAAAATACATTAAAAGACATATAAAAGAATTAAAACAAACAAAGAGGAAATTTTTATTTTTGAATGTTGTCCATTTTATTTTTTTCTCTTTGTTTAGAAGGCTTTTATTATAAATTGTAGCTATTATTTACTCCGAAATTGTTGACATCTATAATCAACTATAACAATTTTACCTAAATTCTTCTGAATACTATTTATTCTTTCGTGATATTTTAAGATAAAAATGTATTTTTCAACAATTCTAAAAGCTTTATAGATGATGTGGTTAAGGTCTGTAATAATAGATAAAATGTAGGCTACAAATTCTGGTATTTTTGTTATAGTTGATGATTTTTTTTCATTTTTAGCACTCTTTAAAAGTGCAACGCTTGCACTTTTAGGAATTTTGTTATACTTACAACAAGTGAAGCCTTTTGTACTTTGAATGAAAAGTGCAACACTTACACTTTTGGTATTTTTGTTATACTTCGAATTTGAATTATAAATTTCCTTGTTTCCTGTGCATTCCTAAAAGTGCAACGCTTGCACTTTTAGGAATTTTGTTATAGTACAGATTTTAATTGATATATTTTTTTGATAAGTAAATCGCAATCGGATTCTTTAGTAATGTTATTGGCTAATTCAATAATCTGACTTCTTAATGTTTCTTTAGGAATAGTACTGGCAATAATTGCTGGACTAGATTTTTCAGTTTTGCCGTAGATTTCGTTTAAATCAGCAATTGACTCCACTCCTATATCTTTACGATCCGCTAAAAGTTGAATTTGTTTTTTACTTAAAGTAGAAGTCCCACTCAATACTTGTTCTTGAAGTACTTTGCTTAATTTCGATAAACCTTCCGCAAATTTGCCATCATTTTTAATGGTTCGAACACTTACATTAAATTCATCCGCTAATTTTTCGGCAACATTTACAGGCTTATTGTCTTCGCCTTGTACTTGCAAGGCTACTCCTCTACTGCCTTTTTGAGTATTATATTTCAAACCTCGCAAATAAGATTCTTCTTCAGGAGTAATATTTCGTCGTCCTAATTGTAAATCAATCATAAATTCTTTGACTTTCTCGATAGATTCAAAGATTTTAAGATTGATTTTAAACTCAATTTTATTTTTCTGGCAAATCGCATAGCGATTATGCCCATCAACTAACACATACAACGTTCTATCAAGGTCATCTTGTTGAAGTTCCGTTGACGTCGTTTCCCAAAGAATTAGCGCATCTTGGCAACCATGCGTAATTAAATTTTGCTCAAGCTGAGTAAATTGCTCTTGACTAAGCGGGCGGATTAAATCTCTTAATTCATCAAGAATGACGATTGAATTTTTAATGCGCTCAACGTCATTAAAGCCACCAATAGGAGCGGGCTTTGGAATGTTGTGTATCGTGGCTACTTCTACTGCACGTTTTTTAAATATCTCTTTTTTCGATCCCATCTGCTTATTCGTTTGAAATTACTTCGTGAGCAAGTTCCATATAGGCTGTTGCTGCTTTTGATTTAGAATCGTATTGGAAAATATCCTGATTCATGTACTGGCTTTGTTTTAAAACCGTTGTATTTTCGATAACGCTCTTAAAAACAGGGATAGAAGGATATGTTTCTTGAACACTTTCCATCATTACTTGATGAATAGTTTGATTTGGATGAACCATCGTGAATAAAAAACCACGTACCTTCAAAGAAACATTCGTATATTCTCTAACAGCCGAAATTTTTTCTAGTAAATTTTTAACGCCATTAAAAGCAGAAGATTCTGGCTGAATAGGAATAATACATTCAGTAGAAGCATTCAAGGCTGAAATCGTCATTAAACTTAAAGAAGGAGGGCAGTCGAAAAGAATAAAATCGAATTGGTCGTTCAAAGCCTGAATTTTTTTAGCTAAACGCATTTCAGAACCTACTTCCGTAATCAGTTTTACTTCATAAGTAGCCATTTCAATATCTGATGGCGATAAAAATAAATTGGGTTCAATTTCAATGAGTGGGAGAGGGTCTCGTGAAATCAAAGAAGTAATTACTTGCTTTTCAGGAGAATGAACCCCAAAGCATTGAGATAAATTTCCCTGAGAATCCATATCAACCAATAAAACTCGGTATTTTAACAAAGCAAGCGCTTTACCTAAGTTTATAGTTGAAGTAGTTTTCCCAACACCACCTTTGTGATTGATAATAGCAATACTTCTTGCTTTAGAGAAAGTAGAGTCAGTATAACCATAGTTTCTCATGGCAACTTCTAGTTTCTCTAAATGTTTATTCGAGAATGCCTGAATGCCTTCTAAAGCTTTATAAATAGTAGTTGCAGGTATTTGAGCTTCTTTTTCAAGTTGAGTTCTATTGATAGAAGGGCGTGAAAAGAGAAATTTACGGACAGTTTCAGTCGTAATCATTCGATTTAATGTTTCGATTTTAACTTTTAAATAATAATCAAATATATAATATTTTATATATAAATAAAAGTAAAATATAAAAGTGTATATTTTAAAAGTGAAATTATTATATGTTTTGAAGCAATAAGTCTATTTTTGATTTTAACCATAGTACTTATTCGCACTTTGAATGAATGTTTGTTAATCAAATATTATGATAATTAACGGAGTGAGTAGGAGGGATGTGCGTGATTTAGAACCAGCATTCTCATAAATGAAATCGTGGTTTTGTTCAAAATTTAAATAGATTTCATGGTCATTAATTCATTTTAATACAGGATAAAAAGAGTATTAAAAAGCATATTAGCTAGTAAAATAGATGGTTTATTTTTTGATGAATATGAGATAAGTACAATTTTTGAAACATGCAAAGCATGAAAATAGCCAAGCAAATTGAAGCTTTTAAGTGTTTTTTCAAAAATATTTAGGCATCTTATTTTTGTCAATTTATTGAAAGACAAACTATTAACAGTTTTCAGATAACGGATAACTTGTATGAAGTACTTAAAACAAGAATCTGATTTTTATTAATCAAAAAGCGGTCAAAATTCTTTTTGACCGCTTTTTGATTAATATAGAGACAATTAATCTTTATTTTGAGAAATCAACTCATTAATTCCATCCACCACCAAGTGCCCGATAGGTATTCACAAGGGCATTCATTTGTTGCATTCTGGTTTCAATCAATTCCATTCTTGATTCTAATACATCACGCTGAGTCAATAATACTTCCATATAATCAGCTCTGGCAGATTTAAACAACTTGAGCGATATGGCTGTAGATTGCGTAAGTGCCTGTACTTGATTGTTTTTCATCGTGTAGTTTTTCTCCAAATTATCAATATTAGATAATTGGTTAGCTACTTCGATATAAGCATTCAGAATGGTACGCTCAAAATTATAAACAGCTTGTATCTGTTTGGCATTGGCATTTTTATAAGTTGCCGTGATGGCATTCTTATTGATTAATGGACCCGCTAAATCTCCTGCCAAAGAAGACATCAAGGTCTGAGGGATACTTGCCAAATAAATAGGGTTAAATGACCTCAAACCCAAAGAAGCCGAAAGTCCTAAAGAAGGATAAAAATTAGCTTTTGCAACGCTTATATCTAATTTTGCCGCTCCTAATTTGAATTCAGCTTGTCTGATATCAGGGCGATTTTCCAACAATTGAGAGGGAACACCCGCATACATTTTTGAAGGAATTAATTCACTAAAATGTTCTGAATTCCTTTGAACGTGTTGCGGAAACCTACCTACAAGGAAATTGATGCGGTTTTCAGTCTCAACAATATGTTGTTGAATTTTGTACTGAAGGCTTTTTGTTTTAAAAACCTCTGCTTCAAACCTACGTACAGCCAATTCGCTTACTTTTGCGGCTTCTTTTTCTAATTTGATAATCGTTAAAGCATTGTTAAGAATATCAATGTTTTTTTGGATGATGTCCAATTGATTATCCAATGCCATCAATTCATAATAAGAATTGGCAATTTCAGAAACAAGATTAGTAACCAAGAAATTTTTCCCTTCGACCGAAGCTAAGTAATTGGAAACAGCCACTTTTCTAGCATTACGAAGTTTGTGCCAAATATCTACTTCCCAACTGGCGAAAGCGCCTAAATAAGTATTGGGTAAGATTGATGGCGTTGCTTTACCTGGTTTTATTTCAGAAATCTCATCACTTGCTCCTTGACTGGTGTATCTTGATGTTTTTTCAACACCAGCACCACCGCCAAGATTAACGAAAGGTAAGTATTCTCCTTTTCGGGCGCTTATTTCGTTCTGAGAAATTTCAATTTCTTGTAAAGTAATGTTTAACTCCTGATTGTTGTGCAAAGCAGTATCAATTAGGGCAGACAAATAAGGGTCAGTAAAATAACTTTTCCAAACAGTTTTTGCTGTGTTGGTAGAGTCCTGAGCGTTATTAAAACGCTCAGGGACATATTTACTTTCCTTTTTTTCAACGATGTTAACGGGTACGACACAAGCCGAAACCGATAATGCTAAGACAAAGAATCCCAAGCATTGACGGGCGATTTTATTGCTTATTGTTTTCATTATTCTTCTTCGGGTTGAGGGAAATTGTCGATTGAATGGACAAAATCTTCGGTTAATGAATCTTCATCTTCGTTTTTAATCAGCTTTCTACCTTCGGCTAAACTTCCGAAAATGTAATATAAGCCCGGTACAATGATTACTCCGAAAATTGTTCCGAAAAGCATACCGCCAAGGGCTGACGCTCCGATGGTATGATTACCAATTGCCCCAGCACCATGTGCAAGAATTAGTGGAATCAAACCTGCGATGAAGGCGAAGGATGTCATCAAAATTGGACGGAAACGTACTTTTGCTCCTTCGATAGCCGCTTCTCTTACAGTAAAACCTTCCTTATGCTTCATCATGGCAAATTCTACAATCAAAACCGCATTTTTCCCCAGTAAACCAACCAACATTACAAGCCCTACTTGTGCATAAATATCATTCGCTAATCCCATTAATTTGAGCAACAAAAACGAACCAAAAATACCCGCAGGCAATGAGAAAATTACTGACAATGGAATCAAGAAACTTTCATACTGTGCTGCCAATACAAAATACACAAACACGACTACAATCAAGAAAATGTAGATGGCTTCATTTCCACGCATTGTTTCATCTTTTGAAAGTGCCGCCCAGTCAATATCAAATCCTTGTGGTAAGGTTTCTTTTGCTACTTCTTGAATCACCTTAATGGCTTCACCACTACTGTATCCTTTTGCAGGAGCTCCTCTGATGGCGGCTGTATTATACATGTTATAGTGGTTAATTTCGTTTGCGCCTTGTACTTTTTTGATTCTCATAAAGGCAGAAAACGGCACCATTTCATCACGATTATTTTTTACATACAGTTTCAAAATATCCGTCGGAAGTCTTCTGTATTCTGGTGCTGACTGCACGAATACTTTAAAGAAACGTTGGAATTTGATAAAACCGAGTTCGTAAGTACTACCGATAAAAATCGACAAAGTATTCATGGCATTACCAATAGAAACGCCTTTTTGCATCGCCAATTGGTTATCAATTTCGATTTCATATTGTGGATAATTCGCACTAAAGAAAGTAAATAAGCCTGTTAGCTCTTTACGTTTTCCCAATTCTTTCATGAAATCATTTTTCACATTTTCCAGTTGTTTGTAGTCACCAGAGTTGGTTTTATCTAACAATTGTAAGGCAAAACCGCCCGCTGCACCATAACCCGGAACCGCTGGTGGATCGAAGAATTCAATCGTTGCTCCCGGTATCTCTTTGGCTCTTTCTTCCAGTTCATAAATGATTTCATTCACCGAATGCTTGCGTTCAGACCAAGGTTTTAAGTTAATCAAACAAGTACCAGCGTTTGAACCTCTACCTTCGGTAAGTACCTCATAACCAGCGATTGATGAAACCGACTGTACACCTTCTACTTTCTGAATGATTTCTTGTAGTTTACCAGAAATATCATTGGTTCTTTCCAAAGTTGAACCCGGAGGCGTTTGAATAATGGCATAAATCATCCCTTGGTCTTCAGATGGAATAAAACCTGAAGGAAGAATCGTAGTAATACCAAAAATACCAAAACTGAAGGCCAATAATATTCCGAAAGTAAGGACTCTTCGGTTTACGATTAATCTTAGTAAACCTACATATTTACCTGTCAGTTTTTCAAAACCGCTGTTGAAACTATCCAAAGCCCTATTGAGCCATGTTTTCTTTCTTGGTTGTCCATGATTATTTTTCAAAATCATAGCACAAAGTACTGGTGTAAGGGTCAAGGCAACGAAACCTGAAATAACGATAGATGTTGCCATCGTAATCGCAAATTGTCGATAGAAAATCCCTACTGGACCCGTCATAAAAGCTACTGGAACGAATACGGCGGTCATCAATAAAGTAATGGCAATTACCGCACCACTGATTTCTCCAATTACTTTTCTTACGGCATTGTAAGGGGAGAGATGTTCTTCTTCCATCTTGGCATGGACGGCCTCGACGACGACAATCGCATCATCGACGACAATACCAATCGCTAACACAAGGGCAAAAAGCGTAATCATGTTGATAGTCAGTCCGAAAAGTTGCATAAACATAAATGCACCAATCAAGGATACTGGAACAGCAATCGTCGGAATCAACGTTGAACGCCAATCGCCCAAAAAGACGAATACTACCAATGCTACCAAAATAAAGGCGTCACGTAAAGTATGAATTACGTTTTCGGTGGAAGCATCAAGGAAGTTAGAAACGTCATAACTGATTTCATAATCCATGCCCGGAGGGAAGGATTTCTTGAGTTGCTCCAATTGTTCTTTTACTTTTCCAATTACTTCGCTGGCATTACTTCCATAAGTTTGTTTAAGTACAATCGCCGCTGATGGATTTCCGTTTAGGTTGGAATAAATATCGTAATATTCACTACCTAATTTAACTTCTGCCACATCTTTCAAACGAAGAATTTCTCCATTTGGGTTGGCTCTGACAATCACATTTTCGTACTCTTCTGGCTTACTAAATCTATCAGAATAGGCTAAAACGTACTCTAAAGCTTCCGAACGACTACCATCGCCTCTACCGATACGACCAGCCTTACCAATAACACTTTGGTCATTAAGGGCTTCCATTACTTCATCTGGCGAAATATTATAAGCTCTCATACGGTCTGGGTTTAACCAAACACGCATAGCATATTGACGGCTACCCAAAATTTTTGCTTGTCCTACACCATTAATCCTTTGTAATTCAGGAATCATGTTAATCCCTGCATAATTGAAAAGGAATTTCATGTTGGCGTTTTTGTCCTTACTGAACAAGTTAACGTACATCAACATACTTGGCATGATAGGAGTAATTACTACCCCTTCTCTTTGTACTAATGCTGGAAGTTTGTTTGTGACTTGTTGTACACGGTTTGAAACCTGCACTAAGGCTTCGTCGGGGTCTGTACCCAAATTAAATACAATTTGAATGTTTGCTTCGCCCGCACTGGTAGCATCTGAGGTCATGTATTTCATGCCCCAAGCACCGTTAATGGATTGTTCCAAAGGAATAATCACCGACTCTGCCAGTGATTTAGCACTTGCACCCGGATAAGATGCAGAAACCATAACCATCGGAGGAGCAATTGAAGGAAACTGCGAAGTAGGCAGTGTCTTAATCGCCAGTACGCCCATGAAAATAATAACGAGCGATAATATGATGGCTAATACTGGCCTCTTGATGAATTTATTAAACATATTATTAGTTTTTTGAATCGTTATTACTACTCAGCATACACTCTTAAATTGGCAAGAACTTTTTGAGGTTCTTCATAGTCGTAGGTTATTTTGGAATTGTCTTTTACCTTACGAATTCCCTCAAGTAGTATTCTGTCATTTGCTGAAATACCACTTTCTACAACATATAAATCGGGCATTTCAGCGCTGATAGTGATTTCTTTTGAATGCACGATATTGTCTTTTCCTACCACAAAAACATACTTTTTTTCCAGTACTTCAAAAGTAGCTTTCTGAGGAATAATCAAAGCATTTTTGAATGGCACAACCATTTGGATATTACCAGTTTCTCCATGACGCAAAAGCCCTTTTGGATTCGGGAAGGTCGCTCTGAAGGCAATATTACCCGTTTCATTATTGAAATCGGCTTCAATGGTTTCCACTACACCTTGATGGTCGAATAGCTGATGATTTGCCATCGACAGGTTTACCGTCATCAATTTATTGCTTTGCGTAGTAGCTTTATAATTCAAATATTCAGCTTCCTGAACGTTGTAGTAAACCCACATTTTGCTATTGTCCGAAAGCGTAGTCAATAAATCGCCTTCTTCTAAAAGACTTCCTAATCTAACTTGGAAATGGTCGATGATACCATCAAAAGGAGCTCTGATTTCAGTGAAACCAAGATGTACTTTAGCGACGGCTAACTCAGCCTTTGCTTTATCTAATTTGGCTTTTGCTAAGGCTAACTCATTGCGAGACACGATATTACTGTCTGCTAATAGTTTGGTGTTTTTGTATTCTACTTCTACAAAATTGGCTTCTGCTTCTGCTTTTTGTACTTCTGCTTGGTATTGTACAGGTAGAATTTGAAATAAAAGTTGTCCTTTTTTAACAAACTTACCTTCGTCCACAAAAATTTGTTTTAAATAGCCTCTTTCCAATGCTCTTAGTTCGATATGCTGAATGGCATGAATCTGACAAACATAATCATTCGTAACAGTAGTATCTTTTTGGATAGGACTGGTAACCAATAGCTTGGATTCTTCTTTCTTTTCTTCATCTTTTTTAGATTCACAGCTAGTATGGCACAACAAAGCACCCAAGCTCATGATGATGAGATTTTTTTTCATGATCATTTTCTTTAAATATATAGTTCCGGAAATTTTAGATTGTATAGGGTATAAAAAGACGCACAGCGCTAATGATAGCCTATTAATGTTGACAATAAGAATGAAAATTGAATGGGGAGATGATTAGTGCAATATCAGATTGTCACTAAAAGCATTGGTATCATATTCTGAATACACTGAATACGATGAAT
Source organism: Arcicella lustrica (assembly GCF_034930985.1). Taxonomy (NCBI): domain Bacteria; kingdom Pseudomonadati; phylum Bacteroidota; class Cytophagia; order Cytophagales; family Flectobacillaceae; genus Arcicella; species Arcicella lustrica. Next base: position 36,729 of record NZ_JAYGIM010000018.1, on the reverse strand, counting down.
AATTTATAAAGAGGATAATGTGAAAAATGCTTACCGAAATGTAAGACTTGAGAAGTATTGAGTACTAAAAAAAGTTTTGCGTACCAGTTATAAAAAGGAGCGGAAGTAATGTAAGTGTTTGCTACATTCTTTTTGTGAGAGATATAGCTTTCTTCATCGTCATCTTCTTTATGCTCTTCCTCAGAATCGTAAAATAAATTTTCACGATTATCATGTGAAATAGTAGTGAAGATGTTTACTAAATCAGGTTGATGATTATTAACACTGATATTTTTGACTGGGGCAAAAAAAGCAACTTCTCTGTTTGTTCGAGCACTTAGCTGATTGCTAAGACCCAACAAGAGAATGCTAATTGAGAGGAGATATTTGAATATTGCCTTTGTCATCAACGGCTAAAGTAATCTACGTTGATTATTCCTACAAAATTTTTAATCTTAAATTTTCAATAAATGACAAAAGTTCTTTTATTATTCATATATTATCTTACAACGTTTAAATAAATTATCGACTTGATAAAAACATTGGCTCAATCTTTAAAGCAAATTTGCTTCAAAATTGAGCCATTTGTTTATCGCTTTTTTTCTCTTACGAAGTAATTTTCTTCTTCTTTGATTTCGATACAGGGCTTTCACCGATAATCTTATCAATGGTTGCTGTTGTGGTCTTTTCTGTGGTAATACTCAATATTTCCGCCATTTGTCCAAACGCCCATTGGCGAGCCTGTGCCATTACAATATGATTTTAGTTACTCTTTTCCATCACTACAATGTCGGCACGTTTAGAGGTGTCCGTACCAAATAGCATAAAAAGTATTCCCTTTTTTATCTGTAGATTCAAAAATTTTGTGTTCAATTATTTGAATTTCAGCATCTTCAAAAACACTTAGGGAAAACTTTGTATCTTTTAATATTTGGTTGATTTTTTGTTAGTTTTTCGTTCATTCGGCTACTGATTATAATTATTTCTATATATTTGTCCTTGCAAATATAAATTACAATATTATAATTACAAGGATGATTGCGAGAAATAGCCAAGTTGAAATCATTGAATTGCTCGAAGAATTTCCAGCAGTAAGTATTTTAGGCCCGAGACAGGTTGGGAAGACAACGCTTGCGGAAGAGATAGCATTATCTCTAAGCCCTGAACCGATATATCTTGACTTGGAAAGCCCTATTGACCAAGCAAAGTTAAATGACCCAGAAGCCTATTTTGAATTACACAAAGGAAAACTTATTATTTTGGACGAAATCCAGCGTGTACCTGAATTATTTGCAATATTAAGAGGAGTAATTGACCGCAGAAGAAGGCAAGGTTTCAGAACTGCTCAATTCCTGATTTTAGGTTCAGCATCACTTGACCTTTTGAAACAGTCGTCGGAATCTTTGGCTGGAAGGATTGCTTACAAAGAATTGACAGGTTTGACAGCTTTAGAAGTCAATTCTCTAAGCCAAAACAGTATTGATATGCTTTGGCTGAAAGGGGGCTTTCCAGATAGTTTTCTTGCTAAAACAGAATCAGCCAGTTTTAGATGGCGACAAAACTTTATCAGTACTTATTTGGAAAGAGATATTCCACAATTGGGGGCAAGAATACCTGCGGTAACATTACGCAGGTTATGGACAATGTTGGCACATCATCAAGGAGGACAATTAAATACAGCACAATTAGGAGCAAGTTTGGGAATAACTATTCCAACTGTAAAGCGATATATTGAATTATTAGAAGATTTATTTCTTGTCAGAACTATTCTGCCGTGGTCTGGAAATGTTGGGAAAAGATTAGTCAAAACTCCCAAAGTTTATATTCGTGATAGTGGATTGACTCACGCTTTGCTGAACCTTACTACTCAAGACGATTTGTTGGGGCATCCAATTGTTGGAGCAAGTTGGGAAGGTTTCGTTATCGAAAATATCATTGCTTGTTTACCTCAAGGGCTAACATTTTGGTTTTACAGAACTTCAGCAGGAGCAGAAATAGATTTAGTCATTGAAATCAACAATCAAGAAAGATATGCCATTGAGATAAAACGTTCTTTATCACCTACGGTTTCTAAAGGTTTTTATTTGGGCTGTGAAGACATAAAAGCCACAAAACGCTACGTAGTTTATCCTGGAAAAGAAAGCTATCCTTCTGCTGAAGGAGTCAAAACTATTTCTTTGGTAGATTTGATGAAAGAATTACAAGGTTAAGTTTAAATTGTGAATATCAATTGGCTAACGACTTTAAACTCCTAAAATAGTTTTGTGCGAATATTTGAAACATAAATCATCTCAAACTTTTAAAATCAAAAAGCGGTCGAAAACTGAATTTTCGACCGCTTTTTGATTGATAAGACACAGATTATAAGTATCAATATAAAATTATGAATTATAAATTATGAGTTATGGTTTTCGTTTTCAGTAACTTAATTTTTAATCAAAAATAATCATGCACTACCACTTAGGTAATGAAATTTTATAATTCATAACTAATAATTCATATCTCAATTTTATCGTTTAAAATAATTCTTTCTCTTTTTCGCTTTTGCTGATTCGCTTTCACCGATGATTTTGTCGATAGCCGCTTGCTTTTGACTTTTTAAAAGTCGGTCAGCTAAATCTGGGCGATTGAGTTTGTGTAAACGCTTACGGATCCAATCTTTAAATTCTGGTTTGTACCAGAAGAAGTAATTGTTCTGATTTTGCTTTTCCTCTTTCGTTTTTGCCGTTTTAATAGGCAATAAAGTATATGGATGTACACCAGAATAATAAATTACTTCGGCAACCGTCATCGGTGTAGGAGTGAAGTCTTGTACTTGTTCCAATTGAAAACCTAAATCCTTCGTTTCAGCAGCAAGATTTGCCATATCAGCTTCTTCACAGCCGGGGTGCGAAGAAATAAAGTAAGGAATCAAAGGCTGTTTCAAGTTATGTTTTGCCTGAATGTTATCGTATTTTTCCTTGAACTTTCTGAAATACTTAAACGATGGCTTACGCATTACTCGCAAAGTAGCGTCTGAAGTATGCTCTGGAGCAACTTTCAAGCGACCAGAAACGTGGCGAGTAACCAATTGTTCCATGTAAATATCATGGTTGCCATCTTGGTTATTTTTATTGAAATCATCCACCAATAAATCATAACGTACTCCCGAACCCACAAATGCTTTTTTGACACTTGGATGAGCATCTACTTTTTTATAAATCTCTGTCAAAGGCGTATGAGAAGTATCTAAGTTCGAGCAAATTACAGGGTGAATACAACTTGGACTTTGGCAACGATTACAAATGGATTCATCTTTCCCTTTCATTTGGTACATATTCGCCGAAGGACCACCCAAATCTGAAATATAACCTTTGAACTCAGGATGATTCACGATTTGATCAACCTCTTTCATAATCGACTTTTCACTACGAGAAGCAATAAATTTGCCCTGATGTGCCGAAATCGTACAGAAACTACATCCGCCAAAACAACCACGGTGCATATTAATCGAGAACTTAATCATCTCGTAAGATGGAATCGGTCCTCTTTTTTTATACTTCGGATGTGGCATACGAGTATATGGCAAATCGAAAGAAATATCCATTTCTTTTTCCTCCATCGTTTTGAAAGGAGGATTAATTACCAGCGTTTTATCAGCTACTTTCTGAATAATACGATTCGCTTGCCATTTGTTCGATTCTACTTCTACCACTTTGAAATTGGCAGCGTATTTGAGTTTATCTTTCAAACAAATTTCATGGCTTGAAATTTCTACCGTATCCCAGTTGTTGAACTCTCCAAGAGGCTCAGATGCAGGCTGTAAGTAAGAAATCTGGTTGACATTACGAATGGTATCTAAAGGAACACCTTGTTTTACCAAACGCAAAATCTCACGAAGCGGTTGTTCGCCCATGCCATAAACCAACATATCCGCACCCGAATCGAATAGGATAGAAGGCAACAATTTATCTTGCCAGTAATCGTAATGAGTAACACGACGAAGCGAAGCCTCAATACCTCCAATCAATACTGGAACATCAGGATATAGCTCTTTTAAGATTTTGGTATAAACTGTAGTGGCATAGTCAGGACGATAGCCCGCTTCGCCACCTGGCGTATATGAATCATTTGAACGCAAACGTTTGTTGGCTGTATAATGATTCACCATCGAATCCATACAACCAGCCGTTACGCCAAAGAAATATTTTGGTTTTCCTAATTTTTTAAAGTCACGTAAATCATCTTTCCAGTTAGGTTGAGCCACAATCGCAATTTTGAAACCCTCACTTTCGATGATACGCCCAATTACAGCCGTTCCGAAGGCAGGATGATCTACGTAGGCATCTCCCGAAATCAGAATTACATCCAATTCGTCCCACCCACGTTTTTCTACCTCTTTTTTGGTCAGAGGCAACCAGTCAGTTATTGGTCTTTCAATCATGATGTAAAATTACACAAGAAAGGAATGATAAAAATCATTTTTCTACAATAATTAAGCAAATACTGTTCTTAATTAATGGCTATTGAATTTATTTTCAGCTCATTAGATTTAAATTTCTGATTATGACAGCAATTACTTTGTTCTTGTTATGCCAATAACTGTTTTGGAAAGAGATTTGTTTGGGGGACATTTACCAGAGTAATGAGCCATACCTGAAAATCAATTCATACTCAAATCTTTAAACTGAACGGGTGTAATGCCCACCACTTTTTTAAATAGTCGTGTAAAGTAAGGTGGGTTTTCAAAACCTAATTGAAAGGCTGTTTCTGCAATGGTATTATCGCTACTCAAAAGTAGGTTTTTAGCTTCATCAATCAAGTAAATATGGATATGGTCTAAAGCTGTTTTTCCAGTTTCTTGTTTTAATAAATCGCTTAAATAGCGAGCAGAAGTATTAAGCTGTGCCGCCATTGAAGTAACGGTGGGTAGCCCTTCTACTTGTAATTGCCCACTTTCAAAATAATGATTCAATACTTTATTAAATTTAGAAACCATCGTTCCCGATAATGTCGTGCGGGTGATAAACTGTCTTTTATAAAAGCGTTGCGCATATTTTAAGATAGAATCAAAATGTGTCAGAATGATTTCTTTGCTAAATTCATCTTGATTGTTTTTATATTCAGCATCTATTTTATGATACAGTTCCCATATTGTTTGTTCTTCCGAAGGGGATAAATGCAAAGCTTCATTGGCTTCATAATCAAAATAATGGTACTCCTTGATTTCGTTGTGTAGGCGATGACCCAACAGATAATCTTCATGAATAAAAATCACAAAAGATTTCTCCGACAATGCGACATTATTGATTTCAACCACTTGTCGTGGTTTTACAAAAGACATTGAACCATTATCGTGGTCATACTTGGTTTTACCATAGCTAAAAGTACCAGATTTGATTTTCTTGAATGAAATCATATAAAAATCACCAGTAAATTTATTTCCTCCCCAAGAGCAAGTCGTGAGTTCCTGACAAGTCAACAGGCTCATCATTGGGTGTTCTGGTAAAGGATAGCCACTTGTTTGATGTAATTCCGAAATTGTTTTATAATGGTTCATGCCTTTTGATGGTTAAAATTTGATGGCCAATTTACCAATCGTTTTTCCTGACTCTAATTGCGTATGGGCTTTTTTCAAGACATCTGCTGATAATCCATGAAGTGTTTCTTTTAAAGTACCGACTAATACGCCTTCATCCAATAAATCAGCTACTTGATTCAAAATATGATGTTGCTGAATCATGTCTTCTGTTTGGAACATCGAACGAGTGTACATCAATTCCCAAGAAAAACTAACACTTTTTGTCTTTAATTTATTCAATAAAAGGGGTACTGTACTGCCTGTAATGGAAGCAATATGTCCTTGCGGTTTGATGAGTTCCGCCATGCTATCCCAATAAAAATTGGTATCTACAAAATCAAGGATAAAATCAACAAATTGAAAACCTTCATTGCGTACTTCATTGACTAAATCTTGATGATTGACGACTACGTCTGCACCCATTTCTTTACACCAAGCAATACTTTCAGGACGAGAAGCCGTTGCAATCACTGTTAAGCCAAGCAGTTTTTTGGCTAATTGAATGGCAATAGAACCCACGCCACCAGCACCACCAATGATTAAAATGCTTTTGCCTTTATCTTTTTCAAGACTCAATCGCATTCTATCAAATAATATTTCCCATGCAGTTAAGGCTGTCAATGGAATCACAGCCGAAGCTTCGTCGCTCAAAGTAGTTGGTTTTTTGCCTACAATTCTTTCGTCGATTACTTGATATTCAGCATTCGAGCCTTGTTTGGTGAGGTCGCCAGCATAGTAAACTTCGTCACCTACTTTAAATAAAGAAACATTTTCACCTATGGCTTCCACTGTACCCACGGCATCCCAACCAATGATTTTTGGATGCTCCAAAACGCTGTCTTTGGCTGCACTCTGTCTGATTTTAAAATCTACTGGATTCACCGATATTGCTCTGATTTTCACCAATAATTGATGTTGAACAGGAACAGGTTTATCTGTTTCAAAGTCAATAAAACTATTTTCTTCTACGATAGGAAGGGAGCTTTTAAATCCAACTGCTTTCATGGTTATCTGTTTTTTGTACGCTGATAGCTTTTAATAGCTATCAGCGTTTTAGATTTCAAACGAATTTTCACAAAGATATGTTCAGCTACTTGCCATGAGCTTTGCTACTTATTTCTTTCCAAGCATCCCAAGTCGCTAAACGTTGCTCATAAACTGCTTTGGCAACAGGATAACCAATTTTACCCAAGAAAAGACGTAATGGAGGTTCAGGACTATTAACTAATGCCAAAACAGCATCAACAGTAGCACTCGGAACGCCATAGTTATCAGGATTATAAGTACTTTGGAAAGCAGTTTTCATCTCATCATAAGCCTCTATTCGTTCAGATTGTGCTGATGAAGCACCTGCCCAATCGGTTTCATAACCATTAGGTTCAATCAAAGTAACCTTGATGCCAAATGCACTTACTTCACTGGCTAAAGTTTCTGTTAAACCTTCAACAGCAAATTTTGAAGCATTGTAAAGTCCTAAAGTTGGAAGTGTAAAGATGCCCAAAACGCTACTTACTTGGATGATATGCCCACTTTTTTGCGCTCGCATATAAGGTAAAACAGCTTGCGTTACCCAAAGTAAACCAAAGAAATTTACTTCCATTTGTTGTCTGGCTTCTTGTTCTGAAGCCTCTTCTACCGCTCCGAATAAACCATAACCTGCATTATTAATCAATACATCAATTTGTCCGAAATGCGCATGAGCTTTTGCTACTACTTCAAAAACCTGCTCACGATTGGTAACATCTAATTGTAAAGGAAGAATTTGATTCCCAAAATCTTCAGATAAATCTGTTAAATCTTGTAGATTTCTGGCTGTAGCAATTACTTTATCACCATTTTGTAAAAAGGCTTTTGCCCATATTTTCCCGAATCCACGAGAAGCGCCTGTAATTAAAATCGTCTTTGTCATATTTTTGTTTTTTTTGATGTGACAAAGTTAAGTGACGCCTTTCCGCTCAGGCTTATACAAAAATCGGTACTTATGATACATAATGACGTTGAGTGGTTTTAACCCTAAAATTGTTTGAAAACACTCCTTCCAGAACACACCCCAAGCCCTCAAGGGGCCTAAACACGAATAAGAGGCTGACTTTTCTGGACAGCCTCAGTGATATATTCAAAGAATAAATGTATTGCTATATTTTCCGCTCTCTAATCTTATACTCCTCAATATCAATCAGGGTATGGTATTTTCTGATTAATTCTTCATCAAATTCATCCAGATGATTTATTTCATTCAATAGCGTTCTTTGTTCTTCCAACAATTCAAGGTAAATAACCTGATTCTTTTTTACATTAAATCCTTCAAAAGTATCCTTTGTTTCAATGGCTTGGCTTAAAAAACTTAGTTCAATAGTTAGTCGTTGGTACAAATTATTAATATGGTCATTTTGAAGGCAATTCATACCATATTTTTCTTCTAAATATTGTAGCGAGTTTTTTGCCATTTTATGTTGGATACTTACTTCCTGTTCTTTTTCAGGAATGGCATTATCCACTAATTTCACCTTTTTAATAAGCCAAGGTAGCGTAAGTCCTTGAAAAACTAACGTAACCAAAATGACGATAAAAGTGATAAAAAGAATGAGGTTACGATTCGGGAAAGGCTGCCCTTCTTGAATGAGCAATGGAACCGAAAGGGCAGAAGCCAAGGATACCACACCACGCATACCTGCCCAACCATGTATTAGGGGTAATTTCCATCCGGGGTTAGCGTCGGCTACTGTAATGTATCGGCTGATAAAACGGGTAAAGACCGATGCTCCCATCGAACAAGCAATTCTACTAATAATGAGTACCAATGAAATGATTAAACCATAGCCAATGGCTGTTTCTAAACTGGTTTCGCCAAGCTGTGCCACCACCGAAGGCAATTGAAGCCCAATCAGCATAAAAACCAAACCATTCATGACAAACACTAAACTTACCCAAACATTAGTACTTTGAAGCCTACTTAGGTAAGTAAGCATACTTTGGCGTTTACTAGATAATAAAAGCCCCCCACTTACTACTGCCAGTACGCCCGAAAAATGAAAATGTTCAGCGGCATAATACATGAAATAAGGCGTGAGGAAAGTCAAAACAACTTCTATACTTGGTGTAGTGGGCAACCATTTATGAATGGCGTAGAAAATATATCCGACTGCTAGTCCTATCAATGTACCCATTATAATAACCAAAAAGAAATTACTGGTGGCATCTTGCCAATGAAATTGACCAGTAATCACTGCTGCTAAGGCAAAGCGAAATACAATAAGAGAAGATGCATCATTCAATAAACTTTCGCCTTCGCCAATGCTCAAAAGTGCCTTGGGTACTTTCAACTGACGCATGATGGTGGTGGCTGAAATAGCATCTGGTGGAGAAATAATTCCTCCTAACAAAAAGCCAAGGGCTAAAGTAAAACCGGGAATCAGTGCCTGAGAAACGAATGCAATGACGCAAGAAGTAATAATCACAACAGGAAAAGCAAAACTTGTGATTGCTCTTCGCCATTTCCAAAACTCCTTCCATGAAGTTTGCCAAGCGGCTTCATAAAGTAATGGAGGCAGGAAAATAAAAAAGACTAAATCGGGCTCAATCGTAATGCTAGAAAAGATTGGAAACAAGCTAAGTGCCAAACCTCCCAATACTAAAACGATAGGATAGGCAATTTTTAACTTGTTGGCAATCATGACCAAAGCCAAAATGATTAAAATAAGCGTTACATATTCAATGAATAAACTTTGCATGAAAGAAGGTTTTAAAAACGTATAAGTCTAAGAGTTTTGATAGGAACGTAATTCCGAAGATATAAATATTTATCAAAAATAGCCCTTACTTACCTAATTTAATGATTATTCTTGAATAAATACTTCTCCTTTACTCAACAACCTTGCCGTTCGGATAATCCCTGATTTTTTAATTGTTACTTCATCTTCATGTCGCTCAAAATCTAAACTCACAGTAAATTCTCCTGAAGGATGCTCAATGGATAAGTTTTGAGGAGTAATATTTGTTGGTGCGAATTGAGCAATTCCATCTGTTACTGTATTCGGAATAATACAAGCGGTAGCAACCGAAACAGCCGCTATTGTGTGATAGAAGTTTTACCTTTCCCAACCACAACTTGTACAAAAAAGTAATCTAAATCAGCCAGTGGATTTTCAGAAATACTCACAATGGCGACTTTACTGCTTAGCGAAGTAGCTCCTCCCAAACCATCAATTTGGCGAGCATCACCCTCGATGTAACAAAACATTATCACGAGGCATGGTTTGAATGGTGTAAGCTGGACCACAGATTTTCATGTTGGAAGCGATGGGCTTGATGCCCGAAGTTGATGCTTGAAGGTAAATAGCCTTTATTGCCCATTGCTTCGCAAATTGTTGCGGCAGAAAATGTTGAAAGTTCTTGTATGAGTTCCATCCCTAATCGCAATCCTGTAAGGTTTTTAAAACCTTACAGGGTTAATCTTCAATTTTAAATTTAATGCGTAGCCTACGCTAAAGCTTTTCTTGCTTCTCCGTCGGGGTTGTTTACCAGTGCAGGAGTATCATCCAAAATCATGGTTTCGCCATTTTGTGTGCTATAAGCTTTCCAAGGGGGTAATCCGCCACCATTTGGATTTCCTGTTTTGACAAAATTGAGAAAGGATTTTGCCATTTTTTCCGACAATGCTCTCGGACGTTTTCCGCCACCTGTATGGGTAAGCATCAAGTCTGTATTATAAAACCAAAAGCAAATATCGTCGCAGTGGAATGCACGCATTCTGCCATCGAAAAGTGGTGGTTGCCAGCCAAACCAAGCCAAATAAACAGGCGCTTTTTGTTGCGATACTTTTGCATCGGCTGTGGCTACAGCATTTTTTCGGTTTGAAAGAATTAATGACCAAATTTCGATTGGACGAGCCTTCGGAAAGTTTTTTGCAAAAGCATCAACAATTTCACCTGATTTTGCTCCAAAGCGAGGTGCTATTTTTGTTTTTACCTCTGCCAATGTGATGTTTTCTAAAGAGGCTTCTGTTCTACTTGGGCTCTGCTCGTTGAAAGTTGAGCAAATCATTAATGGAATATTACTTGAAAAATGATTTGAATCACTGAAAAATGCTTGATCATTTAAGTATTCTCCGTCGGAAACGGGCGAATATCCACCTCTTTGTATGTTAAGTCGTTTGGCTTCATCTGCCATTTTATCGACTGCTCTGGTCGTAATGTCAATGTATTCTCTCCACGGAATTTGTTGTAATTTTTCAATCTCGCCCTGTTTTAAGCCAGCTTCTTCCATGATTTTCAGGCCTAACTTTTCGGCATATTCTTTATTTGCACCAATCAAAGAACTCCCGCTCAAAGCCACGGCTTTATGAAATAAACCTTTTGCTGATGGCATATTCATCAGACAAGTAACTTTTGCTCCACCGCCCGACTGACCAATAATGGTAACATTACTTGGGTCACCACCGAAATTAGCGATGTTATTTTTTACCCATTCTAAAGCAGCAACCATGTCTAAACTTCCAACATTTCCTGAAGCGGGATGTCCGCCTGCGGCTTTCAAATGGCTATAGCCGAATGGTCCAAGTCGGTGATTGATAGAACAAAAAACCACATTGCCTAGTCGAGCGATATTTTCACCATGATAACCATCTTGTTCAATCGCATTACCATTCGTAAATCCTCCCCCATGCAACCAAACAATCACTGGACGTTTCTGCGTGTCTAAAGCAGTAGTCCAAACGTTTAATTTTAAACAATCTTCAGAAACATCGTCATAATTCCAATGGTCAACAAAAGAAGCATAAGTATTGGCATATCGTTTTTCCATAATCTGCGGAGCAGTATTTCCCCACCAAAGTGCTGGACGAACATCTGCCCAAGGCGTTGGTTTTTGTGGGGGCATAAAACGATTTTTACCCGAAGTATCAGCTCCATAAGGAATGCCTAAAAACTGATGAATGCCACGAAGAATAAAACCTCGTACTTTTCCATGCTCAGTATTAGCAATAGCGATGTTGTCGCCTACGAATAAAATTTGTTCATCAGCCACAGGTTTTGCAGACTTCGGTACATTAGCAGTATTCGCCACAGCTTGTTGCGAAATTCCTAGGCCTGCTACTCCGACACCCAACGATTGAATAAAATTACGTCTTGTTGGTTTCATAGTTTTTTTAATATTTGAAAGGTTAAAAATTTAGAAAAATATTTTGCCAAATTTTGACGTTTGACTCACTGATAAATAAGGCTATTTTTTCTCAATTAAAGAAAAAATATTAATATTTTTATCTGGTGTAAAAACCCACAGCATATTTCAAGTATGAATTGAGAACTAAATAGTGTGTGAAAGTTTTAAAGCTATTGCGGATTTGGGATTTCTGATTTCAGAAATTAGATAAAATACTTCTAAAAATTCGTTTTATAAAGCCAACATCCGAAATCAATAATTTTACAATCCTTCATGCAATACTAATGATGAGTTATGGGTTTAGTTTCGGGTTTATTCATGAAATATGTTTAATTTTGGCGATTGTTAGATTATCCTAGCACATCAAAATCCTAATTCTTAATTAATACCATGTCTGAATTTGCTCCTTGTCCCAAATGTAAATGTGAGTACACCTATCCAAGTGATTCGCTCTTAGTCTGTCCTGAATGTTTCTATGAATGGAATCCTGATGAAGTAGAAGCTGTAGAAGCAGGGTCTAAAATATTAGATTCAAATGGAAATGAATTGAAAGATGGCGATACGGTGGTTGTCATTAAAGATTTACCCGTAAAAGGCGCTCCGAAAGCCATTAAAGCAGGAACGAAAGTAAAAAATATTCGCCTAACAGACGGCGATCATAATATTGATTGCAAAATTGACGGTTTTGGAGCAATGGCACTAAAATCAGAATTTGTTAGAAAAGCGTAGTTAGCTTTTAGCTGTTTGCAAAATTACTAAGACACAAGCCATCCCGAATTTTCTCTTTAAATCGTAAGTTTTAAAAGGAAAATTCGGGATGGCTTGTTTTTAATAGCGTGACCAAAAACACGTTTTGAAGTATAAACTGATAAGAGAATCTAATGAGTAAATCATTTTTCTGATTCAATTCATAACGCTTACTGTACTTTAATGGAAACTTCAGTATTCAATTGAGCCATCAGTTTTTTTAGATAATCTTCAAAACACTTTTCAGTTTTGAAACACTCATCGGCCAATTCCCAAGCACCCACGGCATAATAACGTAAATCGCTGTTATTTTTTAAGGCTAATTTGGTATAATAACTCAACGCAAATGAGCCAGTTTTAGGTGATTCTCCATAACCTTGATAAACTTCGGCAGGGACAATAATGGCTAAACCAATGATAAATTCTTTGTTATAACTTTGCGCATCATGCGTATAAAGGGCAACAAATTTTCCTTGTTTAATTTCTGTTACTGGATGATTCGTCGCTACTTTCGACAGTCCAATTACCAGCGTTTCGTCTCCTTTCAATCCTGAAAATTTTACAGTATTCTGATAAGCATACATGCCTGGCCAAATGGTTGGTTTTTCAGATAATTGGTAAGTCCTATCAGTTGTTGGTTTCCAATGATGATAATCTAAACTAATCTGCGACTTTACAGCACCTTCGCTAACAATTTTAAAATCAGTAGCTTCTACATTATGAACAGTATCATTTGCCGTTACACCAACTCTGTAAAGTTGATTATTGATTAATAAACCCACACCCCCAAGACCAACTGAAAGTCCTTCGGCATTACCTGCTGGCAAAATATCACGCCCCCAATCTTTCAAAACATGATAATTATCCTGAACAGCACCTGTTTCAGAAATTCCAACATTTTCTGGAGAAATAGCAGAGGTTCTTTTTCCGAATAAATCCTTCGCATTTCTACCATCAAAATAATGACGGAAAGCTACTTTATCGTTTTCCCAAGATGGCCCATCGGTTTGGTAAGGCTGATAACCAATAATTTTTGGTAATTGATTGGCATAAAATGTATCGCTAGTTTTTGGTTCAACAGGCGTATTTTTTGAACTCCTTTTTCCAAAACGTACACTTGTTTTGATAGGATAATTAGGCTGATTTCTTGTCCATTTTAGGGCTAATCGCACGCTTGATTTTTGAGGAATATCTGCTACAAAAAATAGCTCATCAAACTGACCATCTCCATCTAAATCATTTAATTGTGAAGGAATTTCTTTCCCTTTTTTATCAATAATCTGAGGAAAAAGATGTTTGTCAATTTTCGATTGAAAGCGTTTTGTTGAAATACTTACAGGCTTTTCTACTAAATCAGTATTACTTTGATTGATTAAAGTAATGCTATTGCCAGACAGACTTTTCTGAGCCAAAGCATTTAAGCTAATAATAGAGGCAAATGTTAATACAAAGAGTTTGTTCATATTGAATAAATTTAAATTTTAAGAGTTGAATTCGTAAAAATAAATCCATTCCTTTCATTTTCAATATAATTGACGTAATTGCTTTTAAATAGAATTCTAGGAAGATAGTATTATCCAATATTTTTTTCCGGTTTATTGGATATTGATTGTTTAAAATTCACTTAAATATTAACTGTGAAAACTGAAAATGTCATGTCGCTAAACTGACCAAGTATGCCCACCTTCGTTGCCGTTACTCCAAAAAATGATGGATGGATGATTGGTATCACGCATCACCATTTCTTTGACTAATGGCCCACCTGCTTTGGCCTTATAGGCTTTTTGCCAGCCTGTCAGCTCGTCGATAATATAAAGTCCCAGTGAACCGCAGAGGCGAAGAAAGTTCGCATCAGGCAGATAATGCAAACATCTCACGGCATTCATATTCATTTCTTTGATTAATTTGGCATCGGTCAAATCGCTCATTGGAGAGAAAGGTATTGATCAGAGGGAGATGCTAGTAGAACAAATGCTTCTGATTTTACTGTTTTTCTTTGTATAGTAGTATTTAGTAAAATATTTTTATTTGTTTCAGCATGCACAAAACGATATTTCTATATATTTGTCTTATGTATATTATATTTCTCGCTAAAGCCTTATATTTCTATTTAAATTATGAATAATGTTAATTCTTCTCCTACTTTAATAATAGCCCTTGAAGATAAACTCACGGCAGAGTTTATAGCATCTTTTAAATATGAATCAAATGTATTTTTTGAAGTATCTCATTTTTCAAGTAATGGGCAAGACCTTTTAAGTGATTTATTAAAATACAAGCCAGATTTTTTACTTACAGACCCTATTACTTTAGCTAGCATTGCAAAAAATCTAATAGATTTTTTGCAAAAGAATGATTTATCTACAAGAGTAATACTTTATGCTAAAGACTCTCAAGTTGTTCGTAATTGTCTTGGTAAATCATTGTTATCAATTATTAATATAATTTATCATGGTGTAAGTAAAAAAGAGTTCTTACTGTATTTGCAACTTATATTTATGAGAAAAGGATTAATATTGTCAAATCGCTCCAACGATCATCTCACAGATTCTTTTTTGGGCAATATGTCAGTCAATGATGAAGAAATAAATTTACTTTCAGATAGAGAGATAGATATTTGGACTTTATTGTTAGAAGCTAAGTCAGAAAATGAAATAGCAAATAAACTTCATATTAGTGTTTTCACAGTCCGAAAGCATAAGAGTAATATATCATTAAAGTTGGGGATAAAGAATAAGAGAAGACTTACATCCTTTGCGCATGATTATATACGATTTAGGAATGTTTAGGTTTTACTAGTAGGATACTTATGTCTGAATCTAATTTGTTTAATAGATTTTTCCAACCAATTAAATAAATTAGATTCAGACGTATTATAGCGTTTAGCTATGAGCTTTTTAGTTGAACCATTTTTGAGCAAAGCTTCTATTTCAACTTTATACTTATCAAGTTTACTTTTCCAGTACTTGGGGGCTTCTAAGTTTAACTCCACTAGCTTTTTCGTTTGGAGAGTTTCCTTTGTTATTTTGGAAATTAAGTCTCTTTCAATTTCTGTTACCAAAGCAAAAACCATCGCCATTATTTTGCTTTGGATTTATAATCCAATTGAATTGCCATCCACCTTTAACAGAGTACATTTTAATTCCTTTTTGAGTGCGATGGCAATAATTTCTATATAATCAAGTATAGTTCTTCCCAAACGAGAAAACTCACGTAATAATTTCTCCTATATTTCTTTTCCTCCAATTTACTCTTCCGACATCTTCTCATCAACGAATTCAACTTTGCCTAAATTTTTATCATTGGCTAAAAGTAAAATTTGAGCTTTGCTCTTTTCAAGGTCTTGGTCAATGGTTGAAACCCTTAAATATGCGGTATTTCTTGCCATCACTTAATCTATTCGATGAATAGGTATTAATATTTTTTGAAATAAAATGTTTAGCAATAATAGTAATCTATATCAAATAAATCTGCATTTGAAATGACCATTTTAATATGAAGGAAAGTTTAATATTATAAGTAAAAGGGAAAAAATTATGATAGTTTGACAAGAGTAATTAGGGATTAACAATAAGCTTATACAGATTTCCTTTGTCCAAGATGAATCATTATATTACTAATTTTTACGTATATGTGTTAGGGTTATACTATAAATGTAGTATATAAATAATACATTTTAGTTATTTACTTCCTTGGTTTATAAAGCTAGCTTTGTAGTGAAAATTTTCTTGCTACAAACGCTACAAAATTATAATCTCCATGAAATTGAAGTATTTCTACTTGATGTTAAGTTTTTTCTTAACACTCCTTTCTAAACAGCAACTTTATGCTCAGTTTGAGCAAACAACAATTACGGAATATGAGAATCAGTATTTTCAGGTAAGGAAGACACGCACACAGAATAGTGATGGTAGTTGGACATCAACGAGCTATAAGTATGTCTTTGATTATCCTTCTAATGGTATTTATGTTACTATGACAGGACTCAATATGGTTTCTAAAGTAGTAGAAGAAAAAGTTAGTCTTGACTATTATAGTAATAGTACATTAAATACTACCAAAGAGTTATTTACAACGACAACGACCTACAATAATTTTGGAGGCTTGTACCTTCCATCTAAAATTGAGAAAAAGATAGGGACTGGTACCGTTCAAACATTAGTAGATTTTTTGGAATATGATGCTTTTGGGAACTTAAAAAAATATAAAGCTAAAGATGGCTTAACGAATACATTTACTTATTACACAAATAGCGGGAAAGCTAATTTAGTAGCTTCTCACACTAACAATGCTAATCAAACAACAAATTATGATTATAAACCTTTGGTTGGTCTTAGTACGGTTACAGATATAAACCTTAAATCAAGTGCCTATGATTATGATAATTTTAATCGATTAAAAAAGGTTAGTGATCACGTAGGTCAATTAAAAGAATATTCTTACCATTATACTGGTCAGACAGTAGAAAACCCTATTTCTTCTTCATATTCGGTAACTGTTCCAGCGTGTCAAAGTTGCGGGACTGATAAATATTTAAATTTGGATAAATCTACATGGAGTCCAAATTCTTCAGCATCGTCTTTAGGAGTAGCAGTGAGTTCTAACGATGGAGTCTGGATTGTAAGTATAAGTAGTGATGCCTCTTCATGGTTGAGTACAAGTAATGTAACAGGTACGACTGGCAATGGTAGCTTTATAATAAATGCCTTATCTAATACTGGAACAACAACTAGAACAGGTACGATAAAGGTTCAAAGTAACACAGGAATCATCTCTAATATTATTGTTAGCCAAGCGAGTAGTTCATCTAATCTTACAATTAGTCCAGAAACCTGGGCTCCTAACTCTAATGCCAATAGTACAACAGTTACTGTTAGCTCAAATATAAATTGGACAGCGACTAGTCAAAGTTCATGGTTATCAGTCAACGACAATACTACATCCAATGGGACAAACAATGGAACTGTCACGTTAAAGGCAAGTGCTAATACAGCGACAAGTAATAGAACAGGTAAAGTAGTAATAACTGGTGGTGGTATCACTAGAGAGATAAATGTTACACAGAATGGAGCTCCTGCAACCTTTAGTATTTCATCAACTACTTGGTCTGCTATTTCTAATGGAGGTAATACTGGAATAAGTGTTACTAGTAATTCAAGTTGGACAGCGAGTAGTAATGCAACAAGTTGGTTAACAATAAGCCCTGCATCAGGAACCGGGAATGGCTCTTTTACAATTACAGCAAGTCAGAATACTGGAACTACCGCTAGAACAGGTATTGTGACTGTAACGGTTGGTGGTAGTTCACAAACGGTATCGGTTACTCAGGCTGGAGCAACCACAGGAGGTTGCCCTGCCGATGAAGTAGTAGTTGGCAACCAAGGAGGTGGCGAGGTAGTTATTAAGCATTTTGACAATTATTATATATTATGTACAAAATCAGTAAGTGGTTCGGTGACAAGATATGTACCTAGAGGGAAGAATTATTGGACATGGAGTGGTTTTACCAAGAATAGCAATGTAGATCAGTATTATTCTTGTATTAATGTTAACGACTCAGATTGGTGGGGTTTAGCGAACCCATTACCTAGTGGTTATGTACCAACGGGTTGGCTGAGTAGTACTTTTAATGATGCTGATGGTAATCCTGTATTTTACTTTTATAAAAACCCAACTAACAATTTAAATTTATCATTATCTACTTGGAGTGTAGTTGCTGCTAGTGGCAGTACTACAGTTAATGTAAGTTCCAATGTATCTTGGACGGCGAGTAGTAATGCAACAGGGTGGTTAACAGTTAGTCCAGGTTCAGGCAGTAACAATAGCACATTAACGATTTCAGCACAGGCTAATACAGGAACGAGTGCTAGAACAGGGACGATAACAGTAACAGGTAGTGGAATTACTCAAACAATAGCGGTCACGCAAGCAGGTGTTTCTGGAGGATCAAATGTAGTAAGTAATGGTAATTGTTATACGATTAAGAGTAAACAGACCAATAATTACATGCAGTTGATGGGAGATGGGACAATCCAACAACAAGTAGCCAATAATCAGAATACCCAGATATGGAAAGCAGTATCCTCAGGTAGTTCATATCAGTTTGTATCACAGTCTAATCAGCAGTATTTAAAAGTTGATAATTACAATGAAGGGACACTGGTAACGTCTGGTACTAGTGGTAATAATCTTTGGAATTTAGTATCTAGTAGTGATTCCTATAGAATATCTACGCCAACAAATATAACATGGGATTTACAAGGTTATGGGACAGGTCAATATTTACAACTTTATGGATCTACTAGTGAAGATTTTGCAAATCATAGGTTGTGGGTATTTACCCAAGCTACCTGTAGTACAACTGTTCCACCAAACTTAACAGTTTCTCCTAGTACTTGGAGTGCTAGTGCTAGTAGTACAAGTACCACAGTGAGTGTAAGTTCCAATGTATCTTGGATAGCGAGTAGCAATGCAACGACCTGGTTAAGTGTAAGTCCTACTTCTGGTAGTAACAATGGAACACTTACTTTAACAGCAACAGCTAATACAGCAACAAGTGCAAGAACAGGAACAATAACGGTAACAGGAGGTGGAATAAGTCAAACAGTATCGGTAAGCCAAGCTGGAACGACAGCAAGTACTTGTCCTGCCGATGAAGTAGTAGTTGGCAACCAAGGAGGTGGTGAAGTAGTTATTAAGCATTTTGATAACTATTATATATTATGTACAAAATCAGTAAGTGGTTCAGTGACAAGATACGTGCCTAGAGGGAAGAATTATTGGACATGGAGTGGTTTTACCAAGAATAGTAATGTAGATCAGTATTATGCTTGTATCAATGTTAACGACTCAGATTGGTCTGGTTTAGCGAACCCTCTACCTAGTGGTTATGTACCAACAGGTTGGTCAAGTAGTACGTTTAATGATGCTGATGGTAATCCTGTATTTTACTTTTATAAAAATACGACTAACACTTTAAGTTTATCACAGAGTACTTGGAGTGCTAGTGCTAGTAGTACAAGTACCACAGTGAGTGTAAGTTCCAATGTATCTTGGACAGCGAGTAGTAATGCAACAGGTTGGTTAACGGTAAGTCCTGCTTCTGGTAGTAACAATGGAACACTTACCTTAACAGCAACAGCTAACAGTGGTGGTAGTAGAACCGGAACGATAACAGTAAGTGGTGGTGGACTTAGTCAAACTGTTACGGTCACTCAGGCAGCAGGCTCAAGTTGTGGAAATACCCCACAGAATTATTGTTTGACCGGTACTATTCCTGCGAATCAGTTTAGATATTTATCTAATAATGCTTACACAAACGTAGCTGGTCCTAAGAACAGCCTTGATGGAGGCTCTCCTCCCTTCTATGGTAATGCAGGTTGGATACAAGGTTATAATGGCGTTTCAGGAAGCATTATTTATCCAACGAATCAGAATGATATTAATTTACCAGTAGTTAGCTCAGGTTATCGAATAGACCTTTGGTGGCCAAGTGCCAACTCAAAAGTCTTGAAACTTTATGTGAATGGCGTACAGAAGTGGAGTCAGACAACAACCTGTCAAGATTACTGTCAGTTTTATCCGGATTTTAGTACCGTAGTAAGTGGGGATAGAGTATATTTTGAAGTGACAGAAAATGCGACTGCAAGAGTAGCAGTTAGCAACGATGTTTTTGAAAAGCAAGAAGAGGTAAAAGATGATGTATTGGTAGTTTCTCCAAACCCAACGGATGGGAAAGTAAAGGCAAGTTTTTATGTACGAGAAGCCCAATCGGTACGCTTATCAGTGATAGATACACAGGGTCGTATTGTTCGCATTTATGATAAAGATGCAGATGCAGGAGCTAACAACATCGATCTTGATTTAGAACAACAGGCTTCTGGGACTTATATTATTCAATTGCAACTGAATAATAAACAGTTAGTGACAAAAGTCATCAAGCAATAAACAAGGCTCAACTATTCATTTAAGCCCAATCGTCAAGTATTTATTTCTGTTAGTCATTTGGCAAATCTGTTAATTGAAATAAATACTTGATGGTCGCTACAAATTCTCTGATAAATACTCTAAAAGCATCCAAGCTCATGTTCTATCAACAATATTTTTATCTTACATTCAAGCGTTTAACGCTGTTTATTATTAGTTTTTTAGGATTTTTCTTTCAAGCAGAATCGCAATCGACAGCAAATGCCAAGGACAGAAACTTTGTACGAGAAAGTAGTTTTCAGCAATCTGGTGCTGTAGTTTCAACAGAATATAATAATCCTAGTAAAGTCCAACATAAGATTACTTATTTTGATGGTCTTGGTCGTCCCATCCAAACTGTTTTACCTGCCCAAGGAGCAGCAGGTCAGGATATTATTACAGCGATTGAATATGATGCTTATGGGAGACCTTCCAAAAGTTATTTACCTTATCCCAAATCATCTGGTACAGGAGATTTAGATGCAAGCTTTAGTAATAATGCTACCTCATTTTATGGAGGAGATATTCGTTCTTTTTCAGAGAGTGTTTATGAGAACTCTCCTCTGAATAGAGTTGTCAAACAAGCTGGAGCAGGCAGTGGTTGGGGTTTTAATTCATCCCCAACCGCCTTTGATGATGGAACTGTTAAAGTAAAGACCTTTGCCAATGTTGCTAATGATGTAATGCTTTTTACGGTAAGCAACATAGATGGAGCAGGGAATAGCTTTGGAGCAAGTAGTACACCTGTTAGTGCTGGAGGCTTTGCACAAAATAGCTTTTATGCAGCAAGTACTTTACTGGTTACCGAGACATTGGATGAAAATAATACCAATGGTACTAATGGCGGTAGAAGCAGAGAGTATAAAGACCGTTCAGGGAAAGTGGTATTGAAGCGTAACTATGATGGTAGCAATGCCTTAGACACTTATTATGTATATGATGATTTTGGACAACTCAGAGGAGTTATTCCACCCAAGTTAAGCAAACTCTTTAGTAATGGTACCTCAGCGAATAATTTAGCAATAGCATTCAATCAGTTAGGATTTATCTATTGCTATGATGATCAAGGCAGATTGGTGAAGAAAAAAGTACCTGATGCTGGTTGGGTGAGTATGACTTATACCGCAACAGATTTATTAGCAACTCAAACCGATGCTAAAGGAACCGTCTCTTATTTTCTCTATGACAATCTTAACCGAGTAAATGAGACAGGTGTTAATAACCAATGGTTAGTTAAAAACTATTATGATGGAACTCGTCCTGCATCCTTACCATCCTTAGCAAACCCTTACAATAATATTGCAACAGATATTGAAAAAGGACAATTAACTGGCACGGAGACTCGTATCTTAAATGCGGATGGAACTATCTCGACAACTATTTTAAAAATGGCTGTTTATTTTGATAGTCGTTCCAGAGCAGTAAGGACTTATAAAGAATCTTTTGATGGTAGTAGTGTAGTTTCTGCAACAAGTTATTTGAAGTTACATTATACAGGGAGAGTAGAAGAGAGTATAACCGAACAGAAAGTATCCTCATCACTAACGCTTAAAACATTAGAAGCTTATAGCTATGATCATGTAGGGCGTTTAATCAGTACTTGTCAAACACTAAGTGAGCTTAATGGAAGTGGCGTGGTAACTTATACAGAAGCCCCACGATTATTACAGTGTCAGTCTTATGATGCCATTGGGAGATTGACGACTAAAAAGCTAGGCAGACTTCCTGCAGCTTCATTGACGAACCAAAGCACCAAAGAGTTTGCAGAGGTCCTGACCTATGGTTACAATATTAGAAGTTGGGCAACAAGTATAGTGGGTTATCAGAAACCTGATAAGACTAATAATGCTACAGGAACCAAGAATTTTGATTTTAGTTTGAATTATACGGATGCTAGCCAATACAATGGTAATATCGGTAAGCTGACGTGGAATGGAGTAGCGAGTAGCTTTACTTATGATGGATTAAACCGTTTAAAAAGCTCGACAGGACAACACAGTGAAGTACTGACTTATGATGAAAATGGTAATATCAATACCTTAAACCGTAATTTATCAGGTGTAGAAGCCGATGGATTAACTTATAGTTATAACAATTACAGTAACCAACTCTTATCGGTTAGTGATAGTAAATCGGGTACATTGGGGTATAAGAGTCCTAATGGGGGGAATGATTTTGTGTATGATAACAATGGTAATTTAACCAATGATGCTGACAAGGGTATTGGGATTAACTACAATGTACTTAACTTAGTAAGACAAGTGACGGGAAATACCAACCAAAGTTATTTATATGATGGTAGTGGAGCGAAATTAGCCCAGCATAACGGAACGACTTGGAAGGCATACTTAGGAGCAGGTGAATATGTAGGCGGTAAATTATACCGAATGGCAACCTCAGAGGGTTATATTATGGAAAACCCTAATTATGTACCGGGTAGTAGTGTAGGCAAGTATAATTACTTTTACAGTTTAAAAGACCATTTAGGGAATGTAAGAGCGGTAGTAGTAGATGACAAGGATGCTACACAGGTACAGATAAGTGATTACACAGCCTTTGGCGTAGCGGTAAGTACAGACTTTAGTAAGAATAAATATCTTTACAATGGTAAAGAGCTACAAGATGGCACCAACTGGTTAGATTATGGGGCGAGAATGTATCAACCTGAATTAGGAAGATGGATGGGAGTTGACCCAGCACATGAAGATGGTGGTCAAGAATCAACAACTCCTTATGGATATGTATTTAATAACCCAATAAAACTAACTGACCCAGATGGTAGACAACCTTGTTGTGGGGGAAATCCAGCTTATGCTGTGCTTGAGCAAGCTCAAAGTGCTTGGAATGGACTTGTGGGAAGTGTTTCAAATTTCGCAAGAGAAGCTACCACTGGTGAGCCAATAGCTTCTATAAATGTCACTTATGGTGCACAAGCTGGAGTAAAAGTTGGGAAGTATGGTGTTGAAGTAAATGCTTATTCTAAAGAATTGGGAAGCCTTAATACAAACGGGGAGCTTAAGGAAGGGTCAAATGCAATATCAAAAGGGGCAAGTATAGAAGCGGGTTTTGTAACTGGAGAAGTAAGCAAAAAGCTTGAGACAACTAATGGAACCACAGATGTAAAAGTTGGAAATATGACGTTAAAAACACAAACAACTACTACTAAATTAGAGCATTCAGGGACTGTATCTTTTATGGGGATAAAAGTTATTGAAAATTCTACAGTTCGTTCTGTTACTAATGGAATTGCTGGTAATCAAATAGGTTCTGTTTCAACAGAACGAAAAACATCTCCTTTGACTTCATACAACAAGGGTGGGGCACCTATTGAAAAATCTTTAACAAAAGTTTTTAGTATTGCTGTTTTGGTTAAATTTGATGTTCAAATTAACTTCAATAAAATAAAAAGTTTAGCAGGACTTTAACTTTCAGATAAAATATTTAAAATTCACTAATAAAATGCTAATGAAATTTTTTTTAAAGACACCAACTTCTATTCTGTTCAGCGTAACATTATTTCTTATGATAATACCATCTTTTGACAACGAAATTGAAAATGGTAAAGTTGGATTTGGCGTATGGGCTACATTATTTCTTAGTTTTATTTTACTAGGATGGTATAGTGCAATAGGGGGTTTCTTGCAAAGAAAACATATAGTAAATGGTGTTAAATTGTTTACATTTAACTCAATTTTTTCTTTTCTTTTTATGATGTTAATTAGTATTGCTCTACTTACAAAAAAGGAATTAATACAAAATAATATTCTAATTATTTTAGGTTTGAGCTGTTATTTTCTTTTTTCATTTTTCCAAATTCTGACTTACTGTGCAAAGTTATTGGCAATAGATAGCAAGAACTCTTCACATTTCACAGATTATGTAGGGTATGTGTTTTTACTTTGGCTTTTTCCAATTGGTATTTGGTTTATACAACCAAGAATGAATAAATTATTATCCCAAACCCCTTAAAAACAGAATAGTACATATAATTGCACTTATAAGACTCATAATTCCTCCTTGTAAATTATTAATTTTAGAAACATGCTTTTCTCCAAGTAACAAACGCATTAGAATATCATTACTCGGAGATGTCCAATATTTTTGACTTCCATTTTTAAATAAGGAGATAAAGCAATTAAGAGATGTGTAATAAGAAATTAATCCGATAAGAAAGTAAATAATCATTTGGATACTTGTTTATGATATAGTTCGATAAATCAGTTTACATTTTATGTATTTAAACTTTAGATAAGTAAAGTTTAAATGTACCGCCTCTTATCCTTGTTGAAAGTAGATTGAAAGGAGTTGTACATTATAGTGAACTGTTAAGTTAATATAATAAAACGTAAATTTAAAAAAATGAATAAAATAGGTTAGATAGACTAGCTCAGTCTCAGCCTGGTCGTAGATTAAGCAAAGCGTTCCTAAGACCCCTGCTGGTGCAAGTATTGAGCAAAGCGTCACTTGTACCTAAAATAGAATCAGTTTTTAACTGAACAAAAGTTTTGTAACGTCGTGCGTTCGTAAATATTATGATTGTCAAAATTCGATGGTATTTTATAAAGCGTTGGATAGAGGAAATTGCGTATGCGTTTCAAAATTTACAAATCTGTGGTGTAAGTAGTAGTTAGCATGGAGTATCTGAAAGAAAAACCTCGAAAATGTAAAGGGGCTGTCATTTGAAATTGGGGATGAGGAAGGAGTTTACACGTTTGTTTATTTTAGGTATCAACTAATCTCGGTTAAAAAATAGTAATATCCAATAAAGGTAAAATAATGAAAAAAAGAAAATTGAACTACATCTTAAAAGGACTATTTATGTTTTTTTTAGTAATTCATAATGGATTGGGACAAAGAGATGATTCTGGTATGCCATATTTGCCTAACATTATCCCTCCTTCTCCCAATGCTGCTTCACTGGGTAAATATGGAGATATTCCTGTTGGGCTATATACTGGTCTTCCTAATATCAGTCTTCCTATTTACAATATTAGTGGGCAGGTAAGTCATGCTGTTTCCTTATCTTATCATTCAAATGGTTTAAAAGTAGAAGAAGTATCCTCGAATGTGGGTTTGGGTTGGAGCCTTAACGCTGGAGGAGTAATCACTCGAACAATAAAAGGATTGCCTGATAATTTGCCAACTGCTGGCTATTTGAATAATAATGTAAATCCAGGGGGAGGTGATACTGAAATTTGTGATTATTTTGTTAAACAAAGACAAGGAACGATTGATTTACATCCAGATACTTATGTTTTTAATGCTGGTGGACTATCAGGTAAATTTCTTGTACAAAAAAATGCTTCAGGAAATATTCTTGGTTATACCTTAAATAATGAAGGAGGCTTGAAAATAGAATGGTTATCTGAAAACAGTTGGAAAATAACCGATGCTATAGGTAATAAATATTATTTTGGAACTTCTGTTGATGGTTTAACTAAAGCAACCGACAAAACAGCTTCTATGCCTACTAATGGGAGAACTGCGATATCTTCTTATGTTTCTGCTTGGTATCTACTTGAAATTGTATCTGCTAATGGTGAGGTTATTAAGTTTAATTATGAGACTTATGAAAATACTAGTTGTCAAAGAAGTGGGGAAACTAGCTATTATCGATATTATACCTCAGGAAGTGGATGCTCGCCATTAACTAGTTCACTTAACTTTAGTGAAACCGAGACCATAGGTTCCCGACTAAAAGGTATTACGTTTTTGAATGGTTCAATCAGTTTTAATTATTCAACAGTAGAAAGAAAGGATTTTAAGGGTGATTATCCTCTTGATAATATAAAAATCTATGAAAAAAATAATACAAGTACACCTGTAAAAACATTTAAATTAGTTCAATCATATTTTGAGTCAAGTGAGACTTCACTGTCACAGTGTGGTGATGGTAGCCAGACTGGTAAGAGATTAAAATTAGTAAGTATCACGGAATGTGATAAAGATAATAATTGTTTAACACCACATGAGTTTAGTTATTATGAAGGAATTTATCCAGATAGATTCTCTTATGCACAAGATTATTGGGGTTATTACAATGGTCAAAATACGAATACAACATTAATACCCAAGTTTCTTTTCACTCCTCCAGGAGGAGCATCTTTAAATTTATCAGGAAGTTATCGATCTCCTGACAAGAGTGGAGAGTTTCAAAAGTTAACTGTACTCAATAAAATAAAATATCCTACTGGTGGAACATCTTCATTTGAGTACGAAACAAATACTTCTTATACTGCTGATTGGCCTTGGGAAAGTTTTGGTGATAAAGTTATTCTTGGCTCAATAACAGGGAAAAATTATATTGATAATGGCAGAATTGAAGTAACTAGGACTTTTACATTGACAAAATCTCAAAGTATTTGTGATATAAAGATAAGTACTGGAGGGATTCAGTGTGATAATACTGTAAGAGATGGAAGTTGTGGAGTAGAATTATATTTATCAGGGCCAGTTAATATTCCTCTTGAAGGTTTTACTACTAATAGTCAAGGAAGTTTTACGCTTGCAGATCAAGCATTGCCTCCTGGGACTTACACGCTTACATTAAGTTTCAGACCTACGGCTACAAATAGCATAGTTAGTGGATTTAGTTGTTTGGTATTAGGACCAGAACAAACAGCTCTACAATCAAATAATTATAATAAAGCTATTGGTGGTCTTAGAATTAAAAGTGTTACAAGTAAAAGTTGCGATAATTGTGTAAGCGAAGTTACAAATTATAACTATAATGATGATAGTGGTAATTCTACAGGAGTTTTAGTAACGGTTCCTAAATATGATTATATAGTTGGGCAAACAGGACAAGCTAGTAATGGTGTAGCAGGGTGTAAAAATCTTGCTAGAACTTCATTTAGTCAAGTGCCAATGGGTATAACACAAGGTAGTCACATTGGATATGGTAGAATTGTAGTAACCAAAAGTTCTGGGACTAATAGTTTAGGTAAGACTATCAACCATTACACGACAGCTAATCCGTATGCAGATCTAGGTGTAAATGCTTATCCCTTTGCTCCAATGACAAGTATGGATTGGAAAAGAGGAGTTCTGACTAAGTCAGAAGACTATGCTTATGAAAGTAATGTTTTCAAAATTGTAAAAAAGACTGAATATATATATACTTTTGGAGATGCTTCCTATGATAGGACGAATAGAGGTTTACAAGTTAGTAAACCATTACTTGGAGAAGAAAATATGGCAAATCCCGCATGCTATGAGTTACAATCTCAAATATATACTGTGAAAGCAGGCTGGTTACATTTAGATCAACAAAAGACTACAATATACGATAAGTAATATTATCCATACTTTTTCCGTCTGGTCGTAGAGTATCGTTCCTACGACCTCAAATATAGAAGAACGTCCCCTGCTGGTTCAAGTGCTAAGCAAAGCGTCACTTGTACCTAAAATAGATTCAGTTTTTAACTGAACAAAAGCTTTGCAACGTCGTAGTGTTTCGTTAGAAATTGTGGATAAAAGAGAAAAGGATACATTATTTTCTAGCATCTAACGTTTGGGAAAAGAGTGTCAACCTATAGGAGTTGTAAAGCAATTTAATAGTATAATCTGTACTTGTAAAATATAACGATAAAATAAAAAAGATGAAAGCTCTATACAAGTTTGTTGAAGAAAACCAAGAAAATTATTTCTTGGGAAAGGAGAATAGTTTAAATGCTAGAATGATTGTAAATAGGAAGTCCTATGAATTATTATTACTCATCGTTTTTATGCTATGTTTTAAATTATCTAATGGACAAATTAAAACAAATAGCGTAGAAGTAGTATCTCCTAGTAACCCAGCAACAACAGGACAAATTTCTGCCATCTCTTCTATTTTACCCCCCTCACCAGAATCTGCTTCATTAGGTAAGTATGGGAATGTACCTGTAAATTATTACTCAGGATTGCCTTCTATTGGTGTACCCTTGTACACGATAAAAGATAAAGCACTCACAGTAGATGTTAATTTGTCCTATCACGCTTCTGGTGTAAAAGTAGATGAGATTGCTTCCAGCGTAGGGATGAGTTGGGTATTAAATGCTGGTGGAGTAATCACTCGATCAACAAAAGGAATTCCTGATGAAAAACCGTATGGTTTCAGAAGTACACAAATGCAGACATTGTGGACTAAATATAAAAACAACCAAATGACTAGTGCCGAAAAGGCTAGCTTTGAGATAGGAATTTCAAATGGTATATACGATATGCAACCAGATGAATTTTACTATAACTTTTTAGGGAATAGTGGTCTTCTACTTTTTCGTCAAGATGGTACAGCTTTTCTGACTGAACATAGTAATCTAAAAGTAGAAATGGTTAATGGTAGTTCAACAAGTGATAAGAATTTTTTGTTAACAGATGAGAATGGGACTAAATATTATTTTGAAGAAAAAGAAACTATTAAACCCAATAAACTTTGCAATAATGGTATGCCAGCCACACTTGATGCTAGTGTGAGTGCATGGTATATTACTAAAATTCAAAGCCACGAAGGAAACCAAATAACATTTAATTATGTAAAAAAAGCCTATACATATTTTCAAGGTGTATATGAGTCTTTTAACTATATCTATGATGTTGTCCCAAATTGTACAGCAACGAGTGGTGCTAGTCGTTCAGTTTGTAAAACGAGTATTACAACTACTGTTCCATATATCTCAAGTATAAATTTTACAAATGGTAATGTGCAATTTATTTACGAATTAAGACCTGACACCGGTGGAAATAGATTATCAACGGTTAATGTTACTAATAGTATAAATCAAACTATTAAATCATTTGTTTTTCATTATACTAATAGTGTAATGGAAGATAGGTTTTTCCTAAGTTCAATTAAAGAGGGAGTTGTTGATTCGGGAGATGAATTATTTTATGGCTTTGAGTATTATTTACCACATTCTTTACCTGCACGAAATAGTGTACAACAAGATTATTGGGGGTATGCAAATGGTAATACCTCCGACTTTTTAATGCCACAATTACCAATAGCTAATCCAGAACGGTATGAATGGGCTAATCGAAACCCTGATGCAGAAAAAGTAAAATACGGACTACTAACCCTAATGAGCTATCCTACAGGAGGTTCTACCAAATTTGAATATGAAATAAATCAATATGGATATACAAGAGGGAACGTAAATAGTCCTGTGAAAAATCTTAATGGTGGTGGTGTTAGGATTAAATCAATAACAGATATGTTGGATGATGTAACAGTTGCTTCTAAACGTAAATTTGAATATAGTAATCCAACAGAATCAGATAGGTCTAGTGGTACAATATCGACCTTTTTCGCTAATTACTATACTATGAAGGTATCAAAAGGATGTAATGGTATTTGGGGAGCTTATGATTATTCGATATTAGTTGGTAATTCAAATAGTATGGATGTATTAGGTTCTACACAAGGACCAGTTATTGGATATAAATATGTTACTGAAATTATAGACAATGGTGAAAATATTGGTCGGATTCAACATACTTTTACAAGTTTAAGAGATTATGGAGACAATGGACTGGGTAGCTTTCAATCTCCACCATTTGTTTTGTTAACGAGTAAAGAAAAGTTTAGAGGGAAGCTTAAACAGTCCATTTACTTTGATAAAAATTCCAATAAAGTAAAAGAAGAGTTATATGAATATGAATTAAAGCAACTATCATTTCTCAGAGGTTTTAAAGCAATGATAGTTAATGATAGCTCTATAGAAACTCAGAGTGAGATAGATAAATCAGAGTATGAATATCTTTCATTATGGTCTAATCTTAAAGAGAAAAAGGTTATTTTATACTAAAAAATAGTGCTACTATCTAGTATTGTGTGCATTTTAACGAAAAAATAAGAGAATTGGTCATTTGAATTTGGATATAAGGAAGAGTTAGGTTGTTCCTTTTAAGGGAAAATTTCTGGATAATAAAGGTATAATTAATGATTATCTAAGGAGTTTTAAGAAGTGATAATGAACAAAGTGGGGTTACGTAAACAACATCAAGTTTGCTGTTATATAAGCAATTTCCAACAAAATGGTTCTTGTTAAAGAACTCTATTTTAGTGTGGAATCTATTTATTACCATTATAACTGCGGAGTCTTCCATACGAAGTTAAATAGGGGTACGATGATTTTTTATTCTCTTAAAGAAAACAGTCAATATATTGATTTATTATGTCTTGCTTTAAATAGCTCTCATACATCTGCAAAGAATTAAGGAGAGTTTGTTGTATATATCAAGGACGAAAGTCTTGTAAAACTACAAATTTCTTGTTTTGATGGATTTAAGTCCTTTCTTGACTGTACAACCCAATCAGGTTTGATTTTTAGCCTAAAATTATTGGATGCTATTCTATGACATTCTCGGTCATTTTGTCACTTGTACCTAAAATAGCTTCAATTTTTAACTGAACAAAAGGTTTGCAACATCTCCTTTTGTGCAATAGTCTAAAAAGTAGATATATAAATTTTTAAATCCGTATAACATTATCCATTAATGTATTTCATTGGAGGAGTTTTTATTTAGCAACAAAATTTTATTCTATATGAAAAAGATAGTTTTTGCATTTACATTTTTAATAAGCTGTATTAATATATTAGCCCAAGAAAGAAATTATATTCCCAATCTTATCCCTCCTTCACCTAATGCGGCAAGTATAGGAAAATTTGGCAACATCCCTCTAAACTTTAGTTCTGGTTTACCCACAATAAATATTCCTTTATATTCACTTTTAGAAGGTGGCATAAGTGTACCTGTTAGTTTAACCTATAATTACTCTGGCTTTAGACCATCAGAAGAAATTTCGCCAGTAGGAAGAGGCTGGTCTTTACAAACAGGAGGAGTCATTACGAGAGTTATTAAAGGTGGTATTGAAGATGAATGGGTGGGCAGTCCAGGGGGAGGGTACTTAGTCTCTGGATCTAAATTAGCTTATGCAATGAGTGCAGAAACAGGTATTTGGAACTGTAATGCCAATACAAATAGTCAATGTATAGCCTTTGGAGATATTGGTGAAAAATGGGATGGAGAACCTGACATTTTTCATTTTTCATTTGGTGATATTAGTGGGAAATTCTTTTTTGGAGCAGACGGGCAAATTCATATAGTATCTGAGCGAAAACTGAAAATAGAATACTTAAGCACAAGTTATTTTTATGGTTACTACACTTATAATGGTAAAACTAAAGTTATTACACATTGGCAAATCACCAGTGAAGATGGTACTAAATATAAGTTTGGTTTTATTAATAATAATGATGGAAAAGCTTTAAATGTAGAATATTCGCTGACGAGAAAAGCGGGTTATGAAGAGGAAATAATAAATTCTTGGTACTTATATGAAATAGAAAGTCCTAAAAAAGAAAAAGTAACTTTTAGTTATGCCAATGATTTTATAGAGCCTGCTCTAAAGAATATTACTAAAGTCCGTTTAACCTTGAGTTGTTGGGAATCGTATATGGCTGGGCAAGGAGGTAATAACTTTACAGATATAATGTACATGGATGAGAATTCAAATTCGACTCCGTTCTCAAGTTATTTCCCCGGTAGCAGGAGTACAGAAAATGTAATCACAGAAATTAATGGAACAAATTTTAAGGTAAAATTCAACTATATAGAAAAGGAAGAGATTATATCAAATTACTTAATATATGGAGGAAAAACTACTTATAAGCTATTAAAAAGTGTTGATTTATATACTAAAACGTTATCCCCTGAACTTGTAAAGAGTTTCAAACTGATACAAAACCAAGAAAACAGAAAAGCTTTTTTAGATACTCTAAAAGAAGTTAATAGTGCTAATATTTTAGAGAAAGCACACACATTTGAATATTATGGGACTATCCCAGATATAAATGGTTTGACTAGAAAAACTGATTTTTGGAATTACTATAATGCCTCAAGTAATACATCATTTAATCCAAATACAGCTAATAGAGAACCCAGTTTAGAGCCTACAAAAATAGGAGCATTAAAGAAAATAATCTATCCAACGGGTGGAAGTTCTACGTTTGTTTATGAACTTAACGATTTTAGCTATGTACGTGAGAACCTCTATACAGCTAGTGACAATGTTAATACACACCTCAGAACAATAGGTGGTTTACGTATTAAGTCAATAACAGACGAAACTACGGGTAGTATAGTTACTAAATCTTATACGTATAGAGATTTTGACAACTCATCGTTGTCAAGTGGAGTTGTGAGTGAAGTAATGATTCCTTACGCCTATAAAATACCAGTACAAGTATCTTGCTCCAATTTTACGGGTGCGGGGACAAGCTTTTTTGAATCGATAGTAACTAAAATTTTGACATTTGGGATAGCTCAAGCAAATTGCCCTCCTAATAATACAGTTTATTACAGTATTTATAAATCAGA
Source organism: Arcicella lustrica (assembly GCF_034930985.1). NCBI lineage: Bacteria > Pseudomonadati > Bacteroidota > Cytophagia > Cytophagales > Flectobacillaceae > Arcicella > Arcicella lustrica. Next base: position 3,956 of record NZ_JAYGIM010000018.1, on the reverse strand, counting down.
ACCTTTTTATTCAATGGCATCAACACCAGTGTATTATAAAAATGTAATAGAGTCATTGAGTAATGACAGTAAAACATATTATACATTCACTTCACATCTTGATTTTCCAGATTTCTTAGGGGTATCCTATGGTTTAAGCAATAATTCGGTTGGAGCCTATTCTACTCGGGAATTTGCACGCAGTTTACCCAAAAATATAAAGTACTATTCTGGCACTAAATTAATATCTGAAACAACTAATCAATATATTTTAGATGATAAATATAAAACTCCAGTAATGAATATAGAACCTGTATTTACACGTAGTTCAGGTGAAACTTACGTAAGAGCAAAAGGTTTAAATGTGTATTCCGGATTTTTAAAAAAAGTAAGTGAAAAAAAAGTAATATATGACCAGTAGTTAACAAATCTTTTTAATAAAATATGGAAGCTCTTAATTATACATCTATCCTCTTGTCTATTAATCTTAACGTATGCATAATAAGAACAAATAAAAATAAGTAAAAAAATAAAGAAAATATTTTTACTATGGTTATTTATTGTAGCTGAGCTGAATTGTTTTGCATAACAAAACTTATATACACCCCTGCTGGTTCAAGTGTTAAGCGAAGCGTCACTTGTAACTAAAATAGGTTCAGTTTTTAACTGAACAAAAGTTTTGCAAAGTCGTGGGTTCGTAAATATTATGATTGGCAAATGCGATGGTATTTTATAAAGCGTTGGATAGAGGAAACTTCGTATGCGTTTCAAAATTTACAAATCTGTTGTGTAAGTAGTAAGATGGAGCGTCAGAAGAGAAAACTCGAAATGTCATTTGAAATTGAGGATGTCCATTAACGTCACAAATTGTAGGGTATAAAATAAAAGTGGTTGGAGTAAATACGTTTTAAAATAAAAGTTGATATCGATAAAATAATTCTTCAAAATGATAGAGATTTATGAATAGAATAATAAAATATAGCTTCAAGTTATTGTTAATTAGCTGTTGTGTAAGTGGCTATTCACAAAGTAAACCTTCTTATAAACCAGACATTATTCCTCCATCTCCTAATGCTTCCAGTATTACTAAATTTGGAGATATACCTGTAAGCTATTATACAGGTACTGCAAATATTGATTTACCATTATATACCATTAAAGATGGTTCTTTGCAAGTTCCTATTTCTCTGAAGTATCACCCTTCTGGTATCAGAGTAGCACAAGAGGCTAGTCAGATAGGTTTAGGGTGGGCATTAAATGCAGGAGGAGTTATTGCGAGAACAATCAATGGCGAAGATGACTTTTTGTCAAATGGTTACCTTAGCAAATGGTCTAATAATTCTTTACCACTTAATAGTACGCCCTCTCCACTAATACAAATAGGTTATAAAACAGCTAATTTACCGTCTGGGTCAAATTATTATTTTAATTATGGTGCAACGTCTGTTGCTTTGGATTGTAATGATGCTGATCGTCCAAGTAGAGATTATCAACCTGATTCTTATTCATTTAATTTTCCTGGTGGGAGCGGTAAATTTATCTTGACTAATGCTGGGGAAGTTATTTTGGGAGAAAAAAGTAGCTTACGAATCAAAAAGCTGAATAGTAGTAACATTCTTTATGCGCTTGGAGGAAGTGTTGCTTGGGAAATTACAACTCCCGATGGTACAAAATATCTTTTTGACGAAAAAGAAACATATTGGCCTGCTGACGATGGGAGTAATGGTAATTATGGTAAACATGTGTCATCTTGGTATCTAAAATCTATTACATCTGTTACGGGGCAATTAATAAGTTTCTCTTACAACTATATGACCAACGGCAATAGCTGCTCGCAAGCCTCATTCTATGAAAAGAAACTTGTTACAAGTATATCACCCACAAGTGGCTTTGTTTTACCTTGTACTGGTGGTAATAATAGTTCTGAAATGTCAATAAGATATACACAAGTAGTATCTCTTGATAAAATTACATTTTCAAATGGGTATTTAAAATTCAATTTTGGTAATAGAGACGACATTGTGGATGATAAAAAGCTTGAAAGTTTAGAAATATATAACAATAATAGTAGCTCATCATCTTTGTTGAAGACTTACCTTTTTAACTATGATTATTTTACAGGTAGTCGTGGTGATGCAATTAGTGCAGGTGGATGTACTTCTTCAAATTTAAAAAGGCTAAAACTATTATCTGTTGATGAGAAGCCGGTTCAAGGAGTTGTTTTAAGACCTTATTCTTTTACATATTTTGAGAGTGCCGCAAATGATACTCCAGTCAAAACATCCTATGCAATTGATCATTGGGGCTATTTTAATGGGAAATTTAGTAATATGACATTAATCCCAACTCACAGCTCGATTTCCACGTCTGGAAGTAATAATTTTGAAAAGGTGGTAAAGGATTTTTATGGTAATTTAACAGGTACTGAAAGAGATACTGACCCCTATTTTGTAAATCTTTTTTCTTTACAAAAAATAAATTATTCAACAGGTGGTTATACACAATTTGACTATGAGGCACATGATTATGATGTAGCAAATTCAAAATTAAAGGATCATTCATTTGCGTCAACTCAACCCAAAAGCATTGAAAAGAACAGGACTTTTAGTTATAATGTTCAACAGAAAGGAATTCAGCAGCTATATGATATAGATTTGAGCAAAGCTATTACTAATAATAATGCAAATGGGAATAGTTCAATTTCAATAACTGCTACTGTCGGCCTTTTATTAAAAAATGCAACAATGCCTTGTAGTAATATAAGTGGACAAGAGATATATTTAGAGTTAGTAAATAAAACTACTAATCAAAAATATTTAACCGTTTATGTACTTAATACCCCACCATGTAGCCAAACAAACAATACAACACCTTGTACAGATAGAAATTGTTCCTCTCAATTTGCCGTACCAACTATTATATATAAGAGTGGAAGTATTTCATTTCCTGTTGGACTATACACTGTAAAAGCTACCGCTTCAGATGGTACCTACCACACATTAAATAATTTAGATATAAGATTATCGTGGTATGAGTCTGAAGAAGCACAGCCAGGAGCAAAGAGTTATGCTGGTGGGTTGAGAATTTCAAAACTTACTGATTATGACGGAAAGCAAAATATAGTAAAAAAGTTTTCGTACCGTACAACAGAACAAATAAATGGAAGCAGTGTAGAAAAATCAACAGGAAGATTGATGACAATGCCTCAATATACATATTGTGAGCCAAGCTCGTGTGAAGTCAATGGAACATGTAGTAATGCCTTTGATATTTACAGAGCATCAAGTCCTATTATACCTCTTAATGCTTCTGCCAGCGGAAGTATTGTAGGATACGATAAAGTTACTGTAACTTACGGAGAAAATGGAGAATCTGGGAAAACAGTCTATACTTATGACAACCAAAGTGATGAGGTAATGAACTATGGTTTTTATAGACCTCCTACCATTTCGAGTATCCCATATTTTGGAAATGGAAATTTACTAAATCAACAGGATTTTAAATTAGTAGATGGAACATATATAAAAGTCCATGAAGTTAAAAATACCTATCTTTCTTATTCTTTAGATGTATTATATGGAGCAGATGCTCGTCCAACGCCAATTTTTTTACAAGGTATGTCAGGTTGTATTGGAATAAACTATGAGTACAAAACAAGGTTTTTTTATCCAGCATTGATACAGACTGTAAATTATTTAAGTAATACTAATGAATTGGTATATTGATACCAACTATAAACGAGTGATTCAAAATCTCTAATTATTGAATAGATTTTCACTTATTTTAATTGACACTATTTCTCTATTTTAAATATTATAACATTTCCTCTTAAATTTATATTTTGTTCATTTAATAAAAATAACAGTGCAAAATTATCATTCAATAATGGACCTGTTTTAGTGAGGGGGCAAGCAGATTTCACAAGTATAAAACATTATCAAGAAGATAATAACCAAGTAGTAGAAGTCTCTTATAAC